>NZ_JXYY01000020.1:0-18976 GCF_016082235.1 Spiroplasma sp. hyd1 | reverse complement strand
AAAATTACGATTTAAGAAAAAATTAGAGCAATTTCAAATTGTTTTCATTGGAACATTGGGAAAAGGTAAAAAAATAAGATAAAGAAAGAAGTTGATAAAATTGAGTAATTTTGTTAAGAAAAATCAAAATGTAGAAAATTATTTTATTCGTAAAGAATTNATAGTTTTTGAAACAGATAAAGCAAGTTTTATAAATTTACCTAATCATAATCGCCATATTGGTTTTTGNTTGAGNAATAANTTTATTTATNCGAGTGAAAAACANTCAGAACAAGTAGCAATCGGTTTGATTTATNATAATTCTTATCCTATTGTAAAATATNATNAAAATTTAAAACGTNNTGTNTGAAANTATTTAACTGGAACAGAATTAATAAATTTATACAATCAATATAAACAAAATTATTTTACACAAATGAAAAAAGCAATATTTCCCGGTGAACCCCAAAAAGTAAAAACAACTAACAATAATTTAACAAATTGAAGTGNTGAAAAAGANCAANAATTAATTAANGATNTAGAAAGTTTAAATTAAATGAGTTTATATGATTATTGAGTNCAATTTGTNNGTTATATTATTGGTTCAAATGCCCCTGANTTTTTATATGTNNTATCNTTTGTATTATTTATTGTTTTATTTTTTGGNATNTTTTTTAAACTTATTNAAAAAATGTGGAGTTTTTAAANATGCAAAATGATTGANAAAAATTAAAAGAGTTTTTTATTCATGTATTTTTGTTTATTGANAAATCTAANNTTGAAAGTATTACAACTTGAAATTTNACACAAAATGAATATTTAACTCTTATGATTGGTATTTGAATTGTNATTTTATTTTTAACGTGGTTTTTATTGTGAATGGTTTTTAAAATAGTTGGGTATTTTAANTAATGAAAAAGTTTATATTTTTCTTNAAAAATTATTGTTATATTAGTGGTTCAATGATTTTGTTTAGTTTAATTGATTTANTANTTTGNATAATTTCATTAAATTATACTGGTTTANTATTTTGATTATTNTTTGCTTTNCAATGTGTTTATTTTGTNTGATGAGTNTGAAAAAACATATTTTATCAGTTGAATGCTTTTCGGTTAGTTAATTTTGTTTGAGATAATCCGTTANCGGTAATTATTGGTAAGTTAGGAACGGGTAAAACTTTACTTTTAACTTATTTATCACAAACTATGAAATTATTAACAGATAANATTTATAGTAATTATCCGTTAGAAGATGATAAAGTTAAGGTTTTAACATTTAAAAATTTAGATTTTACAGATAGAACAAAACCGGTTCCCCCTGATGATAGTGTTATTTTATTTGATGAAAGTTATTTATATATTGATGGAACTAGTNCCCACGATGAGAAAAAAGTTCATAGTGGTAANATTCCGTGAATTGTNTTAGCAAGACATTTTGGTAATCGTGCTTTNTTTACNGCTCAGCGTGAGGGTATGATTTGAAATAATATTCGACAATTAGCAAGCGGTATTATTATTCCAATTTCATTGAAAAAACCNATTGCTAAAAAAGGATTNAATTTTTTTAATCGTTTCTTTNTTATGCGAATTGGTATTTTNCAAGATATTACNGATTATGAAATTTGAAANACAAAATCAGTNGAACGAACAGCCGAAGGTAAACGAGCAAAACATAAGTCGGATGTTGGGTTAGGAATTCGGTTTTTTAAAATAATTATTCCATTAGAATTTGCACAGAAATATGATAGTCAATGATTAAAGTTTGTTCGTGATTTAAAAAATGATGAAATAGTTAATTATAAAGAATATTATTGGTCAGAAATTACTAAATTAAGTGTTAAAGAACGTTTAGCATTGTTTGATATTGATATTTTGAAAAAGAATTTAAAACCTAAAAAAGAAAAAGGAAGTGGTAAAGATGATTAATTTATTATCAGAAAGCAGTAAACAATATTGAAATGGTAGTGATTATAATAATTATCGATATACTGATGATTTAGGATTTTTATTTTCTTTCATAAAAGAAAAAGAAGATACTTTTAATTTTAGTGCTGAAACTTATAATTATTATCAAGGTAATACTCCCAATACTGGTAAAATTGTTTTTGANCAGATGAAAGGTCAAATTGANATTAATAANTTNTTAAAANCNTTTTTTGCACACGCTTTGGTACCTGTTTTTCAAAATCGTAGTAATTTTATTGAAAGTGGCTATATTGATAGTTTACAGTATGACACTGTTTTAATTAACTTTTTTGGTTTAAAATTAGTTAATTTTAGAGATGTTTTAATTAATGAAAATAATATGATTAAAAGTCAATTTGAAAAATTATTAAATAGTATGTTCACGGTTTCTCAAAATTTTTATAAAGATTATTTACGTACCATTTTTGATTTAGAAAATAATACTTATGTGCAAGGTTATAATAAAAAATATGGTTTATTAGCTAACAATGGTTTTAAAATTTACCCACGTTATTTTTATTTTTCAGATAAATATAATCAATTAGATATTAAATTGTATTCAGCATTTAAAAATCGGTTTTATAACACGAATTATGGTAATGTGTTTAATTATGATTTTTCAGTTGCAAATAATTATAATATTAATCAAAATGAAGGTTATATTTTTGAAGGTGCTTTAAAAGATAAATATGGTTTAAAATATAAAAAGATTGAAGAACAAAAAATCGGTTATAATGTTTTTGAATTACAAGCTCAAAAAGAAAATGATATGTATCGTTATTATGATTTTAATTTTGGAATTTATAACTGACAAGAAATAAATAATGGCGGGTTGTTTCCTGATGGACAATGATGACAAGCTCAATATGAAAGTTGTAGTTGATATAATTTAGCGTGTCATATAAAAAATGCCGCAATTTGAGTTGTTAATAATATTCCAGGTGTAAAACAAGTCAATAGACTTCTTGCGATACCTTTTTTTATTAAAATATTATTATAAAATATAATTTATGAGGACATAAAAATATGAACAATAATAAATTTAATACTCTTAATGATAGAGAATGGTTAAGATTAACAGGAATAAAAAAATCCACTTTTAATAAAATGTTAGATATTTTAAAAGTTGCTGAAATAGAAAAATTTAAAAAAGGTGGTAAAACTAATAAATTATCATTAGAAAATAGATTATTGATGACTTTATTATATTGACGAGAATATCAGACTTATTTTCATCTTGGTAAAAGTTTTGATATTAGTGAGGCTAATTGTTATCGTAATATTAAGTGAATTGAAGATATTTTAATTAAAAACTCTGATTTTCAACAACTTGCTGGTAAAAAAGCACTAATAAATGATTATTTTAATGATAAAACTATTATTATTGATGCTACCGAAACTCCAATCCAACGCCCAAAAAAAGACAAAAACAATCTTATTCTGGTAAAAAGAAAAAACACACGATCAAAACACAAGTAATTATCGAACAAGAAACCAAAAAAATTATTGCAACAAGTTTTTCGCTCGGAAAAAAACATGATTATGCTTTATTTAAAGAATCAAAAATCCCAATTTTAAAAAATACCAAATTAATAGTTGATAGTGGTTATCAAGGAATACAAAAAAATCACAATAATGTTCTAATACCTACAAAGAAAACAAAGAAAAACCCTTTAAACAAAGAACAAAAGCAATATAATAGACTAGTTTCAAAAATGAGAATTATTATTGAAAATATTTTTGCTATTCTTAAAAAATTTAAAATTATTACAGAAAAATATCGTAATCGAAGAAAAAGATTTGGTTTAAGATTTAATTTAATTGCCTCAATTTATAATTTACAATTATTATATTTAACATAAAATATTTATTTAAAATTAAATAATTTAAATAATAAATTAATTTTTCGTTGTGGAAAAATATTAAATTTTTAAATAAAAAACATAATTAATTAAAATTATATTTTTCTATTAGTATCTTTTTTACAAATATTTGCAATTTTTTAACAAGTAATGCAAGAAGTCTATTAGTTAANAAAATNNTACTATNAATTTTAATAAAAATAATTGGTAACTAACAAATATTTAAACTTCCGTTTCTTCTTGTTGATGATTAGCTAATAACTTTTTATAACCATCATTAATTTTTCGCATTAGTTCTTCACTATCAAAACTTTTATTTAAATCAGGATGATATTTTTTTGCTAACTGACGATATGCTCGTTTAATATCATTAATTGAAGCTGATGAATTTAACCCAAACAATTGATATAATTCTTCTAATTCAGCAGTAGTTGATGCAGGTTGTTGAAAGTTTTCTCATGTTTGTGAATCAAAAAAAGTGTTAAAATCAGTTTCTAATTTCTGAATAAATTCTTGATAAATTTTATTTACCAAAGTAAGATGTTCATTTAAAGCGGTAGAAAAAACTGCTTCTAATTCAGCAAAAATTTGGCGATCTTTTCATCGTAAATAAAATTTAATTTGTTTCAAAATTGTAAAACTATCAGGAACTAAATGCGTTGCTAACATCTTTCTAGTTAATAAGACATATGGTTTTAAAAAACATTCAACAAAAGTTTTACCTCATGTTTCTTGATCATATAATGCTACAAAGACTGTTGCTAACGGTTCAATGTTGTTACTAATAACTTCTGTTAATAAATTATTTAATTCTTCATTAATTGTTGTAAAATATTCAATAAAAATATCGTTTGCAATTGGGTCTGTTGTTTTATTCAAATAATGAATTAATTCTCAATAATCAGACATAAATAATCCTAAGTTAAAATCAATTTGATAATCTGGGATTGAAGTATCAACATATCGTGGTAATGGTAACAAATATTTTGCAATTGATTCATCTTCAACAATAATTGTCATCATAAGCTCATAACTTTTATCAGCTTGGTCTTTGCCATTAATGGTATGTTCTTCATTTTTAAAATGATATTTTGCCTTTCGAAACCAAAAACTAAACAAAGCTCCCACTAAAGAAAAAGCAACAATGACCAAAACTATAATTACTCAATTCATTGTGATATATACTCCTTTTTATAACAATTTTACTACCGTCAATTTATTAATCAAATATTATCTATTGTTCTTTTTGCATTACGGCATCAATTTCACTCTTAACAGCCACACTAATATTACCAAATGGCATAATTACTGTTTGTAAAACAGTATCAATGTGTTTTAGTTTAAACTTTGTTTTTAATAATTCAAAATCAACTTCATCCAAATCTTTTACTGTTACTCGTAAACGGGTCAAAATTGCTTTAACCATAACAATGTTATCACTTGTCCCTAAAATCGTGATTAGGTCATTAACAGAAAAAGAGATTTTTTGCTTTGGAATTAAGAATTTTTGAAAATTAAAAATCTTTTTACGAAAAACCATCATTAAAATAAATAATAGCATTAAAATCATGGCCACTACAATAATGATGATATATTCTGCTCGCATTGCTACTCATCCCTTCTGTTGTTATTACAATGTGCAAATAAAATTTTCATTTTAGCAATCATACTTAAATTATTTTTTTCATCATAAAATAAATTTAATGTTTTTTGACTAATTTTTAATTCAATTTGCGAACTCAAAATTTCTGATTCATAAGTATCAATAACTAAACTTTTCCCTGCTAATTCTCCTGTTAAGCGAACAACCTGTGCTTGGTCCAAAATAATAGAAGCATTAATCGTTGAAAATGTTGAATTAGCAACGGGGGCAATTTCTTTTAATTGTCATAATGTTGTCATATTCGCCGCAATAATTGAGCCATTAATTGCTCGCATATACCCTGTTGACCCTGTTTTTGTTGCAAATACTAAACCACTCCCACGAAAATGTTCTAACAAATCATTATTGACATAAATGTCAGTCCGAATTGTTTTAACATGGTCAACAACTTTTGCTTCGTTTAAAGCATAGCGAATAATATTATTGTTATATTTAATTTCTAATAAGGGCATTTGCCGAATCCGCGCTGTATCATTAATAATTGCATCAATTGCTCGAAAATATGTTTTCTCATCATAATTAGCATAAAACCCCAATGATCCAGACTTGATAACAATAAAATAAACTTCATCAATAATATCTTGGAACTCATTAACAGCGCGTAATAAGGTACCATCCCCACCAATAACAAAAACATATTCTGGATTAACAATATCTTCTGCTAAACCATAATTTTGTAATGTTTTGGCAATTTTACTAACCAACTTGGCTGATTCTTGATAGTCATTTGCAATAATTGCATATTTAAACATTGTTATCATCCACCTTTTCTTAACATTTTAGTTATATTATACCTTTATTTTAAATTGTAAGTCGGATTAATTAAAAAATAGGCAGTATTTCTGCCTATTTTAGTGAGATAGGGTTAGTAATTCAACATCAGTAAACTGTAATAAATTAGTTTGACTTAAATGATGGTGAATTTTATTATCTGGTCAAAAAATATAAGTAAAAGTAAATCCAACATAAGTTAACCCTTGTTTTGTTCGAAACTTATTACATGATCCACGCGGAACTGATATTAGTTCTTTTGTTTTTGCATCATATAAAAAACTTTGTGGAATATAAAATAAGACGACATGGGTGATAGAAACCATTACAATTCCTAAAATAAACATTGGTAATCAGGCAAATGGTCACATATACTTAAGCCCGATAAAGTTTGTATTTCATCCCCCGACATTAAAACCACCATTATTTCATGGTTCTCCACTATTTGGACCAACAAATAACTGATTAGTTTTAAAAATCCAATCTCAAACTACTGCGATAATTGAAAATAATGTTAATCATAATAATTGTCATTTAAATAATAAACCACTATAAGGGCGCCCAACTAAACCATATTTATAAACATATAAATAAGCAAAAATAATTAAAGTATGTAGAATAGACTTCTTGCATTACTTGTTAAAAAATTGCAAATATTTGTAAAAAAGATACTAATAGAAAAATATAATTTTAATTAATTATGTTTTTTATTTAAAAATTTAATATTTTTCCACAACGAAAAATTAATTTATTATTTAAATTATTTAATTTTAAATAAATATTTTATGTTAAATATAATAATTGTAAATTATAAATTGAGGCAATTAAATTAAATCTTAAACCAAATCTTTTTCTTCGATTACGATATTTTTCTGTAATAATTTTAAATTTTTTAAGAATAGCAAAAATATTTTCAATAATAATTCTCATTTTTGAAACTAGTCTATTATATTGCTTTTGTTCTTTGTTTAAAGGGTTTTTCTTTGTTTTCTTTGTAGGTATTAGAACATTATTGTGATTTTTTTGTATTCCTTGATAACCACTATCAACTATTAATTTGGTATTTTTTAAAATTGGGATTTTTGATTCTTTAAATAAAGCATAATCATGTTTTTTCCGAGCGAAAAACTTGTTGCAATAATTTTTTTGGTTTCTTGTTCGATAATTACTTGTGTTTTGATCGTGTGTTTTTTCTTTTTACCAGAATAAGATTGTTTTTGTCTTTTTTTGGGCGTTGGATTGGAGTTTCGGTAGCATCAATAATAATAGTTTTATCATTAAAATAATCATTTATTAGTGCTTTTTTACCAGCAAGTTGTTGAAAATCAGAGTTTTTAATTAAAATATCTTCAATTCACTTAATATTACGATAACAATTAGCCTCACTAATATCAAAACTTTTACCAAGATGAAAATAAGTCTGATATTCTCGTCAATATAATAAAGTCATCAATAATCTATTTTCTAATGATAATTTATTAGTTTTACCACCTTTTTTAAATTTTTCTATTTCAGCAACTTTTAAAATATCTAACATTTTATTAAAAGTGGATTTTTTTATTCCTGTTAATCTTAACCATTCTCTATCATTAAGAGTATTAAATTTATTATTGTTCATATTTTTATGTCCTCATAAATTATATTTTATAATAATATTTTAATAAAAAAGGGTATCGCAAGAAGTCTAATAAAGTAATTATAATAAAAGAAATTATCTAAGCTTCAATACCCATTAACTGGTGTAATAATTGCTAAGATTGGTAAAATAATTGCTGATGGTGCTACAACTTCAAAAAATTTTCGACTAGGAAAAATTAAAATAAATCCTGATAATAACTGGTGCAGACTACATAAATGTAAGGGCATTAATTCACTTAAACCACGAACTTGGGACGGACCAACTGGTCCTCAAATTCATTCTGTTTTTAAAACAAGTGCTAAATATGATACTCAAATCGCATAAGTTAAAAAATAAGTTGCAATTTGATAACTTCCAATTGAAATTCGAAATCATTTTCAATTAACAGTTTTAGCATAATATTTTTTTGCAAAAAATAATGATCCAATAATTAAGACAAAAATAGCAATTCCAACTAATTAAAAAATATAACTATGTCCTTTAGAAAATCATTGGCTCATTCAATCTGCTCCTGGTACATATGAACCTGCTGGATCAAAGAATCCTCAAGGTCCATCACTAGAACGAACAAATTTCATCTTTCTATTTTCTCCTTTGCTTAAAATTATAAATTATTAAATAATTTTTCAACATTATTTTACAACAAAATTAACAATTTTATTTTTAATAACAATTTCTTTCACGATGTGATGATTAACTAAAAAAGTTTTAACATTAGGATTTGCTTTTGCTAAAGCTAATAAATCCTCATCGGAAGTATCAATCACAACTTCTAATTTAGCACGTAATTTACCATTAACTTGGACTGCAATTATAACTTCATTTTTTTGTAAATATTTTTCATCATAAGTTGGCCAAGTTGATAGTGCAATTGCTGATGTTTGTTGTAAATTAACTCAAATTTCTTCTGCTAAATGTGGTACAAAAAGACTTAACATTTTCGTAAACCCTTCAAAATATGGTTGATAAATGGGGGTCTCATCTTTATAACAAGCATTAATAAAAACCATTAATTGCGAAACAGCAGTATTAAAACTTAGTTTTTCAATCATTTCTGTCCCTTTTTTAACCATATTATGATAAACAAAATCTAATTGGTGATTATTAACTTGCGTAAAGTTATTATTTTTAACAAGACGATAAACCCGATCTAATCATTTTCGGGCTGAGTCTAAACCGCTTGGATTTCATGGTAACGATGCTTCAATTGGACCCATAAACATTTCATATAACCGTAAAGTATCAGCTCCATGCGATTTAATAATATCATCAGGATTAATTACATTACCTTTTGATTTACTCATTTTTGTCCCATCAGCACCTAAAATCATCCCCTGGTTCACTAACTTATAAAATGGTTCTGAAGTTGGGACTAACTTTTGATCATATAAAAATTTATGTCAAAACCGTGAATATAATAAATGCAAGACAGCATGTTCTTGGCCACCAACATATAAATCAACTGGTAATCATTTTTTTAATAATTTTTGTGCTGCTGAACTTCGTAAATCTAACATTTCATTGTTTTCCATTAAAATATAGCCCAAGTAATATCAACAACTACCAGCTCATTGCGGCATTGTATTAGTTTCTCGTCGTCCCTTTTTACCAGTGCTATCAACAACTGTTAACCAATCTTTTGCATTAGCTAATGGTGATTCTCCAGTTTGCGAAGGTTTAATGTTTGTCATTTTTGGTAATTCTAATGGTAATTCTTTTTCATCAACTAAACTAATTGAACCATCTTCTCAATGAATAACCGGGAATGGTTCTCCTCAATAACGTTGACGAGAAAATAATCAATCACGAAGTTTATAAGTTACCTTTGCAGTGGAATGTCCTGCCGCTGATAAAACAGTAATTGCTTTTGTGACTGCCTCGTTAGTTGTTAAACCATTTAAAAACTCCGAATTAATGTGTTTTCCATCCTTATTGTGTAATTTTCCATAGTGTTCACCTTCAATAACATAACTAATTGGTAATTGATATTTTAAAGCAAACAAATAATCACGCTCATCATGACCAGGAACAGCCATTACAGCTCCGGTTGCATAAAATGGTAACACATAATCAGCAATCCAAATTGGTAAAACTTTTTTGTTAACTGGATTAATTGCATAACTTCCAATAAACATTCCCGTTTTTTCTTTACTATTGTCTTGACGATCTAAATCACTTTTTGCTTTTGTGGTTGCTAAAAATTCTGTTACTTTTGTTTTGTATTCTGATGTTGTTAATTTTGTGACTAATGGGTGCTCTGGTGCTAAAACTATGTATTCAACACCAAAAATAGTATCTGCTCGAGTTGTAAAAACTTCAATAATTTCTGAACTATCTTGAACTGCAAAATTAATTTCAGCACCAACTGATTTACCAATTCAATTACGTTGTAAATCCTTGACTGATTCTGGCCAATCAACTTCATCTAAACCTTCTAATAATTTTTCAGCATAAGCCGTAATCTTTAAAACTCATTGCCGCATTGGTTTTTTATAAACTGGATAATGTCCTCGTTCTGATACCATTTTGCCATTGATATTTAAAACTTCTTCATTTGCTAAAACAGTTCCTAGTTCAGGACACCAATTAACATCAACATAACGCATCTCAGCTAAACCATTTTGATATAATAATTCAAAAATCAATTGTGTTGTTTTAAAAAACCCTGGTGAAGAAGTATTAACCTCTTTATTATAATCATAACTAAATCCAAGGGCTTTTAATTGATTCCGAAAATTAGCAATGTTTTGTAATGTAAATTCAGCAGGATCATTTCCTGTTTGTAAAGCATATTGTTCAGCTGGTAATCCAAAAGCATCTCACCCAATTGGATGTAAAACATCATACCCTTGTAATTTTCGCATACGGCTAACAACATCAGTTGCAACGTATCCTTTTGGATGTCCAACATGTAAACCTGCCCCCGAAGGATACGGAAACATATCTAAAATATAAGCCTTTTTATCAGAATTATTTGGTGTTTTAAAAGTTTGGTGTTTTTCTCAATATTGTTGTCATTTTTGCTCAATTACCTTATGCGAAAATTCCATTTTTATTATCCTTTCTTAATTTTATCTTTTCTTATTATAGCATTGTTCGTAAAGTTTGTTAGCGGTTTAAGCACTATTAATTTAATTTTATTCGCGTATAATAAGAACTATTAAGAAACCAAGAAAGTAGAGGAAAAACAATGAGTGTACAACAAGCAGCACAATTTCGTAAAGCCATCAAAATTTACGATAAAACAAAAACAATTAGCGATGCTCATTTAAAAACAATCTTAACCACTGGTGCTTTAGCACCTAGTTCAAATGGATTAGAACCAGTGAAAGTTATTATTATTAAAGATCAAAAATTAAAAGAACAAGCAGCATTAAATTGTTTTATGGCAGGAAACCAACAAAAAGTAAAAGACGTTCCAGTTTTGGCATTATTATTAGGATCAAACGGAGATTATTTAACTTCAGAAGAATTTCTAACAAAACGTTTGGGACGAATTTTTGAAGGCGAAGCATTAACAAATAATGTAAAAGGAATGAGTAATTATTTAAAAACTTGCCTAAGTCCAGATATGTTTTCTGATGAACAAACACATATAGTTGCTAGTTTTTTGGCATTACAAGCAGCTGATTTAAAAATTGGGTCAAGTATTATGGGCGGGGTCACACCAACCCAAGCTATTCCCTTTTTTTAAAGAACACAATATTGTTGACACAACAAAATGACATTTAGCTTTAGGAATGCTTTTTGGATATTATGATGACAACACAGCAGGAACAAGTTTTCCCCGCTTACGAATTCCAGAAGATGAATTTGTTACTATCTTTTAAAAGTTAATACACAGATAACAATTAATCAGAAAGCAATAATATAACCATGAAAACATCACTTAAAACATTTTTAATTATTAGTTTAAGCTGTAATGTTATTTTTCTATTAGCACAAATTGCAACAACAATTCCGTTAGTATTATATAAAAATACCTTACACTTAAGTAATAGTGATTTATCACAAATTTTCTTTGGAATTTTAATTATTATTATTCTAACAATGTTTATTAGTAATTGAATTATCGTTCGAAATCCCTTACGAAAACTAAGCAAAACTAAAGAATTAACTCCGTGACAAGCAGATTTAGGATTTAATATTATAACCAAATATTCACATTTACAAACAGAATATGATGGTTATCTTTGATATTTAAAGAAAAAAGGTTTTATCCTTGTAACAACCCTTAGCATTAACTTTAGCTATGCTTTAATTACAGCTGTTATTTTTTCTATCTTAAGATAAATAAAAAAAGAAAATAATATTATTTTCTTTTTTTATTTTGAAGCTTTCGCTTCTAAGTTATCTTTTTCTTTTGTTTTTTTTGCAGCTTCTTTTCGTGCTAAGGCTTTCGCTGTTTTTTTCTCCGCAATTAAACGACGGCGTTTTTTCATTGCCATTGCCATTTCCTATTCACCTTCTTCTTTTGATTGTTATTAAATTTTTTTAACAACTAATTTTAACTTAACAATTCTTGTTCAATTTCATTACGAGTTACAAATCCAGTTTTTCGTTTTAATTCACTTCCATTTTGAAATGTAATTAATGTTGGAATTGATAAAATTCCATAATCTTGAGCAAGATCTTGTAATTCGTCAACATTAATTTTAACAAAATTAACATCACCACGGTCTTTTGCCAATTCACTAATTACCGGCGCAATCATTTTACATGGTCCACATCAATCAGCATAAAAATCAACTAATGTTAATTTGTTTTCGGCAATTGCTTTTTTAAAGTCATCAATAGTTTTTATTTCATTTACAGCCATTTTTACTCTCTCCTTTACTGAACTTTCTTGCTTTTTTTATCATATCACAAAAGTTTTATTTTTTTAATAAAAACTGTTGCAAATATTTTGCTGGTCCATCTTCCCGATTTGATAACGTCACCTCATTGGCCATTGCTTTTAATTCATCAATTGCATTACCAACAGCAATTCCAACTCCAGCTTGACGAATCAATTCAAGATCATTATAAGAATCACCAAACGAATAAGTTTGACTAATATCAATCCCAATATGATGTGATAAAAACTGCAATGCACTCCCTTTTGAAATACCTTTACAAGCAATTTCAAAAACACGATTATTATACTGTGTAATATCTAATTGTGGTAATAGTTGCCGTAATTCTTGTATTAATCCTGTCGCATCATTATCATTCAATGATTCATGTGTAATAACATTGGCATGCGTAATGTCTTCAATAATCTCTTCTGGTTTAGTAATAACCTGATATTTAGTTCGCATTATTTTTGATCAATAATAAGAATTTTCACCATACTCATAAACATAAGTACTATTATTACTAAAAAAATGAACTTTATACTTTTGATAAGTAAATTTAAAAAGAGTATTAATTTCAGCTGTTGTAAAAATCATCATTCATAAAAAACTATTTGTTTTAAATGAATATGCACTTGCCCCATTGTTGGCCAAAACATAACCATGATATTTATGAACTTTTAGTTTACGGGCTTGACGAATTGCATCATTTGCTAATCGCCCCGTTGTTACCACAAACGGAATTCCTTTTTTTTGCACTGAATTAATGGTTTTCTTCGTCAATTTACTAAAACGATGATTATCCTTTAATAAAGTTCCATCTAGATCTGAAAAAACGGCTTTTTTCATCTGTATCCTTCTTTCTAACCAAAAGTTGTATGATCAATTATTTAAGGTATGTATCAGACACTATTTTATAGTTTTATTAATTATAGTAGAAAAATAACAAAATTAAAAAAATTTTACAAAATAAAAAAACACTTATAAAGTGTCATTTGTTTCTTTTTATGGTCCGGGTGAAGGGACTTGAACCCCCACGAGTTACCCCGCCAGATCCTAAGTCTGGTGCGTCTGCCAGTTCCGCCACACCCGGGTATTTGGTTTTTAAAAATGGTCTCCTGTAAAGGACTTGAACCTTTGACCCACTGGTTAAAAGCCAGATGCTCTACCTACTGAGCTAACAGGAGAAAGTCAATGGTGCTGGCTAGAAGAATTGAACTCCCAACCTACTGATTACAAGTCAGTTGCTCTACCAGTTGAGCTAAGCCAGCCTATAATTAAAAAATGGTCCGGTGTAACGGACTTGAACCGCTGACCACTTGCTTGTAAGGCAAGCGCTCTCCCAACTGAGCTAACACCGGAAAATGGTGACCTGTACGGGGTTTGAACCCGTGAATGCATGCGTGAAAGGCATGTGTGTTAACCGCTTCACCAACAGGCCAATAAATATTCGTAAAAATTTTCAAAAAAAATAATGGCGCCTAGTGCAGGACTCGAACCTGCGACCGATCGGTTAACAGCCGAGTGCTCTACCGACTGAGCTAACTAGGCATGGCATATTTTTTAGCCTTATTCATTATATACTAAATATTGAAAAACAAGCAACTATTTTTAGCCATTTTTTTAATTTTTATAAAACTCTTTAAAAATTAAATTTGTGCAATAACTGTTGCATCAATTTAATTTATTTATACTTTTAAAGATAATTTTATAATTAAGCTTAAAATAGCCAAAATATTTAAAAAACAAAAAATTTGAATTAATAGTCTTTTCTTATTTTTATTAAGAGTACTAAAATCTAATAAATAAAATAACATTAATTACATAAGTCACATTAAGAAAAGAAGCATAAAGAAATTATGCAAAATAACATGAATATAATTATATGATGTAAAGAAAATTCAGATTCCATTTCTATTTGTTGCAATAATTATCTTACTAAAGGGTTGGGCATATAAATAGCTTAAAGTTATATACGATATAACAATATTGGCAATTAATCCAAAAAAACCTAAATAAACCGGAATAAAATCTTCTGATACTCATCATTATCTTTTAAAATAACGTGTTGATTATTGTAATATATTTCATATAAACTTAATAATAAAAAATAACTAAAGATAAGCATAAGTAACAATAATTTACCAATTAAAAATAAATCATTTAATAACATCAAAAATAAAGGCATAAAAATAATAATAAAAACATTTAAAACAGTACAATAAAATATTCACTCTTTTTTAGGTTAACTATAATATTTACTTGTTTTTTTGCGTTAAAATTTTGAGGATAACTCCGATTTTTCATTATTTTAAATAAGAATTTTTGCTCATGATGTTTAATTATATACAATTGAAAATATCAATCAATAATATTAATGACAATACTTACACCTGTTAATATAGAAAAATTAATGAGAAGTCACTGTCAATTAATATCTCAAGTATAATAAATATAAAGTGAAAAAACAGAATTATTAATACTGTTGTAATACAACGTGATCATAAACTATTTTTAAACTTATTTTTGACTAATAATCATTTTTTAAAACATATTTAATAACTTTTTCATTATTAATCTTCCTTTTAATTCAAACTTAATATTATTTTTAAAAATTATCGTGTTAGTAAATATTTATCATGACTTTTTCTTAGTTTGATTATAGCAAATCCAATCAAAATATAACAAAAAACAATATTTTTTGTTAAGATATATTTATAACTTTAAGAAGATAAACAAAAAGAAAGTTTAAGATAGTTATCTAAAATGAAAAATAAACAGCAAAAATGATTTATAATTACCCGACCAATTAATTTTCTTGGTGTAAAAACAATCTGAAAAGATATTAAATAACTACCCAAGAGTTTTAAGATTCTTTTAATTTGTCTTGGCATTATTGTTACCTTATTATCTTTTTTTGATTTTAATCATTTTATTGATCCTTATAATATTCCTTCTTTCTTTAGTATTGTGAATGTCCTAAATACTCCCAAACCTTATTTGGACAATATGCCAAAATGAATTGATGCAACATTATATTCCTTAAGTGGATTAGTTAGTTTTACTGGAATTTTAAATGTTTTTTTAATTAGTTTTGGAAAAATGAGTAACTTTTTTTGAGGTTTAATTAATGTTACAACTTTTGGATTATTTGCTTTTGATTTTGGTTATACCGGTGATGCACAATTAAATTTATTCTTTTATCTACCCTTTCAGTTTATTGGTTAATACATTTGACAAAAAACATTGGTCTTTGAACAAAACTCCTCTTTAAACATTAGAACATCAAAATGATGAATTATAACCCCAATTGTCCTAAGCGCTTGTGCTATTTTAACAATTGCTTGATATTATGAAATTCCCGCCTTTCATTATGCTGTTGTCAAACAAGATTATGCTTATTTATACCAATCAGTTCCGCATCTTTTCGATAGTATTACTAATAGTATTGCAATTATTGCTTCAATTCTAATGTTTTTACGATTAAAAGAACAATGAATTTTATGATTAATTTCTAATATTTTGTAATTTTCAATGTTTGCTGGAGTAAATAGTGTTGGTGGTAATTATCCTATATCAATTAATATTAATATGCTAATTCAAATGAGTTTCTTTATTGTTAATACAATTATTGGTTTTTTAATTTGAAGTGGTTATTTAAACAAAGAAAAAGCAGAATAATAATTCTGCTTTTTTTAAATTATTTCTAATAATTCCATTAATAAAATTTTTAAATCACCCGCCATTTTTTGGGTTTGTTTCATAATATAATCATCATCCACAAAATCAGGATTATCACCAATTAAACAAACTGTTGCTGTTGCTAACCCAGCCACTTTCATCCCACTATGAAAGGCGGCAATTGCTTCTGCAACAATACTCATTCCAATCATTTGCGCATATAGTTTATACATCCTTGCTTCACTAGCTGTTTCAAATATTCCGCCTGGATATCCAACATATACTCCTGTTTTTAATTTAATATTGTTTTTTCTGCAACTGTTAATAGTAACTGTCGTAATTTATTATCATATAAATTCTGCGGAATTGGTCAGCGAATTCCTAATCGTGGATTATTTAATCCAATAATTGGATTGTCACCAAAAGCATTAATATGATCTGTTATTGCACAAATTTCGCCAATTTTAATTGCTTGTGCATTTAGACTAGCAGCCGCATTAGATGCTATCATTGTTTTAACATTTAACAGTACTAAAGTATAAATTAGAAAAGCAATTTCACTCATGCTATATCCCTCGCAATAATGGTGTCGCCCTTGCATAAATACCACTTTTTTACCATTATGTTCAGCAAAAACTAAATTTCCAAAATGATGTGGTGCTGTACAACCTGGTCAAAACGGAATATCAACATATTTAATACTATGATTAATTTTAAATGAAGCAGCAAGATCATTATAACCTGAACCAAGGACCATTAAAAATTGATAGTCTTTTCAATCAACTACTTTTTGTTTCAAAAAATTAACGTCTGTTGTTAAATTTTCATCATAAAGTTTATTATCTAACCGCATATTACTAGCCTCCTTACCTTCTTCTTTATATTTTAAAATAAACTTATTATTAATACAATTATTCTTTTACATTATTTTTAACAAAAAAACTCTTTCAAAAAGAGTTTCCTTGCATATTTATCTTTTCAACGTTACTGGACAAAGGCAAAAGCAATAAAATATCCAATAAAACAGAGGTCTAAAATATAAATTGTAATTGCCACAGTTTTGGCTTTTTTTGTAATTAAACAAATTAAGGCATATGCAATAAACCCAAGCGCTAAACCATTTGTAATTGAAAAGGTAACAATCATTGTAATAATCGTAAAGAAAGCAGCAATTCCGAATTCTGGTTTTGCTCATTCAATATCTTTAATTTGACTAACCATTAATGTTCCAACAAAGATAACTGCCGCCCCAGAAATCGCTGGCGTAATTAATTTAAAAATTGGAAATAACGGAATTGCAACTAAAAACATTGTTCCTGTAATAATGGCAGAAAATCCAGTTCGTGCTCCTTGTGAAACGCCAGTTGTTGATTCAACAAAGCTTGTCACCGGTGAACATCCTAATGTTCCACCAACTAAGGTTCCAACAGAGTCAGCAATTAGAGCGCGTGGTTTTAAATCATATTGTTCTCCTGTTGCGGTTGAAATTTGTGTTGAAACAGAATATAACGTTCCTGTTGTATCAAAAAAATCAACAAAGAGAAAAACAAAAATTGAAATATACATAATTGGTGATGTTCAAATTTTTGGATTCGTAAATGCTGTGAAAGTTGATTTTAAATTAGTACCAAAGCCATTAAAATCACTATAACTTCAACCCTTTCAATGTGCAAAATTTAATCGGATAAAATCACTGTCAATAACATTCCCAATAATCAAAGAAACACCCAGCCCTCCTAAAATTGCAATTGCAATTGCTCCAGGCACTTTATTAAAGTGTAAAACAAAAATTAGAATTAATACCCCAAAACCCATTAAAATCATTGGCCAATTAGTTTTTAAATTTCCTAATGTTGCAACTGGAATTCCACCATTAACAACAATTCCTCCTGGCGTAACAGCATTATCACCAACAAAACCAATATTATGTAAACCAATATAAGCAATAAAAAAGCCGATTCCAGCCCCAATTGCCAGTTTTAATGAATTTGGAATTGCATTAATAACAATTGTTCGTAATTTTGTTACTGAAATAAGACAAAAAATAACCGCTGACAACATGACAGCAATTAAAGCCCCTTGGTAACCCAAACCATTATTAGCAACATTAAAAGTAAAAACAGCATTCAGTCCCATTCCTGGTGCCAAACCAACTGGCATATTTGCTGATAACCCCATAATTAATGTAGCAATGAAAGATGCCAGTGCTGTAGCAATGAAAATTCCGCCAAAAGCCATATTCTGACTTGGATAGGCCGGATGATTAATATCTGGTGCAATAGATAACATATTCGGTTGGACGGACAAAATATATAACATTGCTAAAAAAGTTGTTAAACCACCAATAATTTCTTTTTTAAAAGTAGTTTTTAAATCACCAAAACGAAAAAAAGTTTCAATCTTTTTTTTAAACATTTAATCTAACTCTCCATTCAAATCTATGCAAAAATAAAAAACATTAACCTTGTTGATAAACATAAGTTAACGCAAAAAGAAAGAGCATTAACCTATAGAGTCTTTGTTACATTGACAAGACGTAGAAACGCTAGACCATATTACTAGCATATACAGGTGGTGTTGTT
>NZ_JXYY01000018.1:0-19737 GCF_016082235.1 Spiroplasma sp. hyd1 | reverse complement strand
TGTTGTTATTTATCATCGTCGGGGAAACCGCTTTTTTGTTGCTGATCCTAGTGCTGAGAAAGGACAATGAGTTTTAATTAATGATTTTATGATGAAATTTCAAGCAGTAATTATTTTCACGAAGAAAAGAAAAAAGTTTACTTATAAAACAAAAACCTTTTATTTAATTTTTCTTTTTTTAAAAGAACAAACGGGATTTTTATGCTGAACTGTGTTTCTTAGTGTTGTTGTAAATTTTTTAATATTATTTGGTAAAAGTTTTATTAAAGTTTATTTTGATCGGTTAACAACAACTTTTCATCAAGAAGTAGTGATTTTCTTTGTAATTTTTTTAATTATTTATTGTTTTCGAGTTCTTTTTAGCTATTTTTTTCAAAAAATTCTTGCACAGTTTCAACAAAAAATAACAAAACGAATGTTAACAATATTTGTTAATAACTTAAGAAAGCTTTCTGTTATTGAATTTGAACGGTTTAGCACTAGTGAATGGCTAAAACGATAAGCAGATGTTATTATTTTAGCAACTTTTTTAAGAACAACTTTTCCACAACTGCTTTTTAGTTTTCTAATGTTAATTATTGGGGTTATTTTTTTTTACTTAATTTAAATGCTTTAATTTTAGCAATTGTTTTATTAGAAAATGTTATTATTTTTTTTCTATCATTTTTATTTTTACAAATTAATAAGTTTTGATACCACTGATGGTATCAACAGGGATTAAATTTTGAAAATGTTACTTTAGAGTTATATCAAAGTTTTAAATTTCAGAAGAGTCGTCATTTGGAAGGATATTTTAATTATCAATGAACAAAAAAACTTACAACTTTTTTAATAGAAACTTATGGTCTTGAAAAAAATAATATTATTCAAAGGTTGATTTTAGCCTTTATTTCACAGCTTGCTACCTTTTTAATTTTCTATTTAGCAGTTAGTTTTATTACAAAACAAAGTTTAACAATTGGTAATTTAATGTTTTATAGTGCCTTAACTAGTTTTATTAATGATTTTACAACGCAATTGTCTGGGTTAATTGTTGAAAAAGGAAAATTAGAAAAGGCTTTTCAACAAACAGTATGTTTATTATTTCCAGAACAAGAACAAAAACAAAAGCAGTTAGCTTTACCAGCAATCAAATCTTTTACCATTACAGACTTAAATTATCTTCTTAATGATACTTTTATTTTAAAAAAATAACATTAACTTTACAAAATCATTGTTTTATTAAAGGACGTAGTGGCTCTGGGAAGACAACTTTGTTAGAAATCTTAGCAAAATTACGACCAGTTTCAGGTGGGGAAGTAATGCTTAATGGTCAGTTTGATTTAACGATGCTTAGTGAAAAAGCAATCCGAACAAAAATATTATTGTTTCATCAAAATGATTTTTTATTTACTGGTAGTGTTTATGATAACATTATTAATTTTCAGCAGAATTGTAACTATCAAGTTTTAGCATTGTTACAATCGTGTGATGTTTATCTTATTGATGAAGTTTTGAGCAATGTTGATTATGAAAGTAAAATGATTTTATTAAAATTATTATTTACTTTAAAATCTGAACAAATGATTATTTACGCTGGTCATGATCATCTTGTTGAACAATTTTTTGTAAATGTGATTGATTTAACTAAACTTAATTTAATAGGGGCTGATAATGAATAAAAAAGTTATTATTTTAATAGACTTCTTGCATTACTTGTTAAAAAATTGCAAATATTTGTAAAAAAGATACTAATAGAAAAATATAATTTTAATTAATTATGTTTTTTATTTAAAAATTTAATATTTTTCCACAACGAAAAATTAATTTATTATTTAAATTATTTAATTTTAAATAAATATTTTATGTTAAATATAATAATTGTAAATTATAAATTGAGGCAATTAAATTAAATCTTAAACCAAATCTTTTTCTTCGATTACGATATTTTTCTGTAATAATTTTAAATTTTTTAAGAATAGCAAAAATATTTTCAATAATAATTCTCATTTTTGAAACTAGTCTATTATATTGCTTTTGTTCTTTGTTTAAAGGGTTTTTCTTTGTTTTCTTTGTAGGTATTAGAACATTATTGTGATTTTTTTGTATTCCTTGATAACCACTATCAACTATTAATTTGGTATTTTTTAAAATTGGGATTTTTGATTCTTTAAATAAAGCATAATCATGTTTTTTTCCGAGCGAAAAACTTGTTGCAATAATTTTTTTGGTTTCTTGTTCGATAATTACTTGTGTTTTGATCGTGTGTTTTTTCTTTTTACCAGAATAAGATTGTTTTTGTCTTTTTTTGGGCGTTGGATTGGAGTTTCGGTAGCATCAATAATAATAGTTTTATCATTAAAATAATCATTTATTAGTGCTTTTTTACCAGCAAGTTGTTGAAAATCAGAGTTTTTAATTAAAATATCTTCAATTCACTTAATATTACGATAACAATTAGCCTCACTAATATCAAAACTTTTACCAAGATGAAAATAAGTCTGATATTCTCGTCAATATAATAAAGTCATCAATAATCTATTTTCTAATGATAATTTATTAGTTTTACCACCTTTTTTAAATTTTTCTATTTCAGCAACTTTTAAAATATCTAACATTTTATTAAAAGTGGATTTTTTTATTCCTGTTAATCTTAACCATTCTCTATCATTAAGAGTATTAAATTTATTATTGTTCATATTTTTATGTCCTCATAAATTATATTTTATAATAATATTTTAATAAAAAAGGGTATCGCAAGAAGTCTAATGTTAACTTGTTGTTGCTTTTTGATTTCTTTTTTTGTTTTACTTGCTTATTATCCCCTTCAACTATATTATGATGGTTATTTAACAATTTTAAAAAGCAGTACGGAAGAATTAAATTATGTTTTTGTGCCAAAAGAAATATCACGAGTTGAAAAGGCAATTAAAGAAGTTAAATTAGAATATTTTGTTCAAAATTATTGGCAAGAAATGATTGTCCAAATTAAATGAGAGAATAACTACTATTTAATTTTAGACCAAACCGATTTTAATGTTGATTTTTGATATCTACCAGCGAAAATTTATTTGGGCCAACAAACAACATTAGATTATTTACTGAAGATAATCATTTAATTTGTTATAATAAAACAAGAAAGTGTTAGGGGTCAAGATATGGTAATGAAAGATGATTTTGCAATTTATAATGAAACAAAATTTGATATTAAACCATATCAAACTGATTTTATGGCAATTTTTCAGAAAATTAAAACAATATCAAATATTACTGATCCATTGGAATTATCATTGATTATTGTTGATGCAAAAGAACAATTAGCGTTAAATCAAAAATATCGCCAAAAAGATTATGTTGCAGATGTTATTACATTTGCTTTAGAGGAAGAAAATAGTGTTGATTTGTTGCAATTAACAGGATTACGTAGTTTGGGAGATGTTTTTATTTGTTATGAAAAAGCGTTAGAACAAGCACAAACATATAATCATTCAGCGCGCCGTGAATTTGCCTTTTTATTTACTCACGGAATGCTCCATATTTTAGGCTATGATCATCAAACACCAGCTGAAGAAGAAACAATGTTTAATTTACAACGAAAAGTTCTAAATGATTTACAAATTCACCGAATTCCAATAGAATAAGAAGAGAAACAGAAAGGGATAGACACAATGGCAAAAGGATCACCAGCAAAGAAAAAGATATTTTTTAAACTACGTAACAAGTTTTCAAATGCTTTTCGTGGAATTTATACCGCAATTAAAGAAGAGTCAAGTTTAATCATTCATATTATTGTATCATTGGTTGTGATTGGGTTAGGAATTTGATTACAAAAAATGGTTCCGCATGAATTTGGTTATGTCCAATGAGCAATCTTATTATTAACAATTGGGATTGTAATTGGGTTTGAATTAATTAATACAATGGTTGAAAACTTTGTTGATTTATTATCATTTGAATATAATATTAAAGCTAAAAAAATTAAAGATATTTGTGCAGCAGCAACCTTAATTAATTCAATTTTAGCAATTGCAATTGGACTATTAATTATGTTACCACCACTGGTTGATGTTATTAAATTATATTTAAAAATTAGTTAAAAGGAGTTAGAAAAATGGCAAATTATTTTGAAAAATTAAAATCATTAAGTACAAAAGCGTATGCTCCATATTCCAACTTTCATGTTAGTACAATTTGTGTTTTAAAAGATGGAACAGAAGTAAATGGTGTGAATATTGAAAATGCTGCTTATTCGGTGGTACTGTGTGCAGAACGAACATGTTTAGCACAAGTTTATACTTTAGGTTATCGAAAAGCAGACATTAAGAAACTCTTTTTATATACTGATAGTAACCAAAAAGGTTCACCATGTGGAATGTGTCGACAATTTTTATGAGAATTAATTGACCATGATGTTCCGCTAGAAATTTATAATAAAAAGGGAGAATCATATGTTGTAACAATTGGTGATTTATTACCATATGGCTTTACAAAAGAGGATTTGAAATAAGATTATGGCGAAAAAACATGATGAAGAATTAGATTTATATGATTTAGCCCATGGTCGTGAATTAATTACGGACCATAGTTATCGCATCGTTGATGATGAACATTTAAAAGATTATATGAGTAATAATGCCCTTTATATTAAATTATTTTATGCTTTTCATGATAAACGAATTTTATTAACACATCAAACTTGATGAAAGAAAACTAATGATTTAGAAGCATATTGTAAAAAATATATTACTGATTTAACAAAACGATTACGAATTGAGGAAATGGCATTAACCCCAGCTGAATTAGAACAAAAATGAGATTTACAAGAATATGACATTCATGGTTATGAAGATGTTCTTTTAAAGGCGATTAGCATTCGGTCATGAGTAAAAAATGATAATAATAAAAAATGAGTAGTGGTCGTACATGGCCTTAATTCACATAAATTTCGGGCAATCTTTTTTGGTTTAATCTATTTACGCCTAGGTTATAATATTCTTGTTTTTGATCAACGAAATCATGGTGAATCAACAACAAAAATAACAACAATGGGATATTATGAAAAACATGATTTAGCAGCCGTTGTTAATTTCTTGCAAACAACGATTGACCCAAAATTAAAAGAACTTAACTTTCATGGCTGGTCAATGGGAACTTTTGTAATTATGGAATATTTAAAATTAGCATTTGTTAAAAACAAGTTAATTAAAAGTGCAATTTTAGATTCAACAATTAGTAATTTAAATGCTTTATATCGTTATTATACGTTAAAGATTAAGGTTAATTACTATGATCATTATTATGCTATTCGGCGTTATGCGATTGATACGCGGGATTATGATCCTGAACAAATTAATCCTGGCGAAAATTTAGAACAGTTAGCAAAATTACCAGTTTTATATCTATTAAATAAAAAAGACCATGCAACCCCTTATGTAATGGGGCTCGAAGCTTATCAAAACAAACGAAGCTATGAACGCAAAAAAATTAGTAGTCGGGTTGTTTTCAATTGTGATCATGTGCGGGGCATTTATTATAATCCGCCACACTATTTAGCAACCATAACAGCATTTATTACTAATGCAAAACGAAAATAGTGATAAATAACTAAAATGTTATTTATCACTATTTTGTTTCTTGTCTATGTTTTTTCTTTGGCATTTTTGTTTAATATTTTGATAAATTCTTTCATATCATAAGGTTTGGCTTTGATATTTATTAAATACGCGGTACATCCCATTGTTGAAACTTTGCAAGGCAACATGGAAAGCGGTAAAGACCACTGTGAAAAGAAAAATAATAAAAAAGGTAGCTTGCACTTTGGTTAATCCAGTAATAATTTGATTATCAATATCTAAAAAAGGATAGGGATAAGCTCAAATCGTATCCCCATCACGATTTCAAGCAGCAGCACGAATTAAAACATACATTAAATAAAAAATAGGGTAACTTAAACTAATTCATCAATCTTTTGTTAAAAATTCTTTTTTTCAACTAAGACGATGATCACCAAATGATAATAGGGTATAAACAAAAAATAAAATGGGCATAATAAAATGGGTTACAACGGTACAACTAATTTGTGCCTTAGTGTAGTCAGCAATAGTTACTTCACCATTCTTATAACCAATAACAATTCCAATTCAAAAAATAAAGAACATTAATAAGTTTCAATTTAAAATGCTTAACTTAAAGTTTGTTGAAAAGAACCAACTTTTTTGTTCACGATGATGGTTAAAAATAGCTAACAATAATCAAGCAATCGTAATAATATTAACCTGGACTGAATAAAAACTTAATAATATATCATAATTTTGTAAACTAGATCGATAAGCATTTTTATTGACATATCAAAATTCTTTGAAGATATCAGCATAAAAACCATAAGCTAAAAATGCAAAAGCTAAACTGGCAATTATTACTTTATAATATCAAAGATAATCCTTATATCAAATTCGATAAGATCAACGCTTCATAATTCCTCCTTGATAATCTTTTAAATATTATCATAAGAATATTTTGTTAAAAAGATAATTTTTATAATTTTATAACTTTTGTTAGAGCAAAATAAAAAAAATTTCCAAATTATCGTGATGTTATTTTATTTTTTTAGTGTTATAATAAAAAAGTGAGTTGCAATAACTCACTAATTTAAAAATATATATGTGAGAGCATACTCAAGATCGCGAAACCACAACTATGCTCTCATAAATAATTATAGCATTTTGCTATAAATTTATGAGAGTTTTAGTTTTAAAATTCTCATTTTTTTGTGAAAATTTTAAAATTATCCCTATTTTTATTGTTTTGAACTCCCTATACCTTGAGGACGCATCGCATATATATTTTATTTATAGCTGTAAAAAATGGAAAAAATAATTTTTAAAAAATGTAATTTTATTAAAAATTAAAGACTTAGAAATTATTAAAAAATAAAAAGAACACAATATTAAAATTTTAGTTTTTTACAAGTAGGTTTAAACATTTATGGCTGGTCCGAAAAATGACTACGAGTTTCGTTAGATGCTGCTTTAAAAAAAACATTAGGCAAAATTGAAAAATATATTAATTAAATACAGAATAGCTTAAAAGTATTCGCTTTATTAAAATGCTTTGTTATAATGTTAATAAAGTTAGAAATAAGGTGATATATATGGCAAATAAAATTAAAATTGAAAAAATGCAATCGTTGATTACCCGTGATTTAACATTTATTATGCAACGAGAAATTCGTGATGAAATTTTAAATACTTTATCAGTTAATGCTGTTAAATTATCAAATGATTTAGGTCATGCTAAAGTTTATTATTCTTCATTATTATCAAAACCAGAATTAGAACTTACTAATGTTGTGCAAGAATATAAAAATGAGATTCGTAGTAAATTAGCACATAAATTAGAAATTTATCGTTGTCCAGATTTAGAATTTATTTATGATTATTCATTAGATAATGCAAATAATATTGAAACAATTTTGCAAAAACTAAAATAAAAATATCCTCGTAATTATTGAATTAGTTTTTTTTAAAAGTAGAAAATTAAAATAAATAATTATGAGGATTTTTATATTATAAATTATTATTTTGATAATAAAGATATAAGATATTTTCTAATAGAGCAGCAATTGTCATTGGTCCAACACCGCCAGGAACAGGGGTTATCATTTTAACTTTTGGTAGAACATTTTCAAAATCAACATCACCACATAGTTTATTATCATGATCTCGATTAATTCCAACATCAATAATGATAGCGTTTTCTTTGATCATTTCAGAAGTTATTATTTTTGGTTGTCCAACCGCTGAAATTAAAATATCTGCTTGTTTTGTAAAAAAACTTAAATTTTTTGTTTTTGAATGACAAACCGTAACGGTGGCTGAAGCGTTAATTAATAAGTTAGCAAGAGGTTTACCAACAATATTACTACGACCAATTATAACAACATGTTGTCCTGCTAACTCAATTTGATAATGCCTTAATAGTAACATAATTCCTTTTGGTGTTCCGGGTAATAAATCATAATGGCCAAGCATTAGATTGCCCAATATTTCAGGGGTAAAACCATCAACATCTTTTTTTGTTATAATACGATGAATAATTTTTTCGCTATTAATATGAATGGGTAACGGTAGTTGAACAAGAATAGCATCAATGGTTGAATCATGGTTTAATTGATTAATAAGATTAAGAAGTTCTGCTTCAGTCATTGTTACAGGATATGTTAGGACATTACAAATAATTCCCACGTTTTCACAAGCAATCTTTTTATTTTTAATATAAGTACTGCTTGCTTTATTATCCCCAATTTGAATAATTGTTAAACTAGGAGCACGGTGATGCTTTTTTTGAATTTTAATAACTTCTGCTGCGACTTTTGTCTTAATTAATTCACTAACCATTTTTCCATCAATTATTTTGGTTTTATCCATTAATGTTTCACTCTTTTCTATGTTAAAATGTTTTTATATAAGTATTGTATCTGAAAGGACCATAAAATTAAATGCAAAATACCATCATTTTTAAAAGTGCAAAAGGAACTAATAATTCAATTTATACTGATGCTCTTATAATTAGAAAAGTTGTCTTTGTTGATGAACAACATGTCCCTTTAGCAGAAGAAGTTGATCAGTATGATCAAACTGCTAATCATCTTGTTGGATATTATGATAACAAACCAGTATGTTGTGCTCGTATTTTGCAACAAGATGAAAATTGGTTTTTAGGACGGATTGCTGTTCTTAAAAGTTATCGTCATCACCAAGTGGGAACGGTATTATTACAAACTTTATTAAATTATGTTCAAACTAACCATCAACCTACTGCTGTTCATTTATTTGCTCAAAGTCAAGTTGTTGGTTTTTATGAAAAATTAGGTTTTATTAAAAATGGGGAAAGTTTTATTGATGCAGATATTGTCCATTTTCCGATGGTTTATTATTATAATAGTTAAAAGGAGTTGATAAGAATGGAAAAAATCACAACAATTGGTACCAAAATTGGTTTAACAACAGATGATTTAATTAAATATGGTGATTATATTGCAAAAGTAAAAGCATTTAATTTTAGTCATTTACCAAAAAAAGCAAAGTTTATTTTAGTAACAGCAATTAATCCAACTAAAGCAGGAGAAGGAAAGACAACCTGTTCAATTGGTATTGCTGATATGTTAAATCATTTAGGTTATCAAACAACCTTAGCATTACGAGAACCATCATTGGGGCCAGTTTTTGGCTTAAAAGGATCAGCGACAGGTGGGGGCGAATGTGTCATGCAACCAGAAAATGAAATCAATTTACATTATACTGGTGATTTTCATGCAATTACAACGGCAAATAATATGGTTAGTGCCATTATTGATAATATTCTTTATTGAGGTAATGCCTTACAAATCGATCCGGCAAAAGTCGTTTGACAACGTTGTTTAGATGTTAATGATCGTGCTTTACGAAATGTTGAAATTAAAATCAATGATAAAATTCATCGAAATGAGCATTTTCAAATTACAGCGGCCAGTGAAATTATGGCTATTTTAGGACTAAGTAAAGATTTTAATGATTTACGGCGCCGTTTAGATCAAGCAATTGTGGCCTATAATTTTAAAAACGAACCAGTTTATTTACAACAACTACAAATTACAGGTTCATTATTGGCTTTGTTAAAAGATGCTGTATTACCAAATTTAGTTCAAACAAAATATGGAACCCCATTGTTCGTACATTGTGGTCCTTTTGCAAATATTTCACACGGTGCCAATTCGTTAATTGCCACTGATTTAGCGTTAAAATTAAGTGATTATGTTGTTAGTGAAGTTGGTTTTGGTAGTGATTTAGGGTTCGAAAAGTTTAATGATATCATTAACTTAAAAAAAGAATACACTCCTGACTGTACAGTGTTAGTAGCAACCATTCGGACTTTGAAATTACATGGTGGTGCTGATGAAACAAAATTAGCAACAGTTGATCTTGTTAGTTTAAAAAAGGGGTTAGTTCATTTAGAACATCATATTAAAATTATCCAAAATTATCGGTTAAACTTTGTTGTTTGTTTAAATCAATTCGCAACGGATGGTAGTGAAGAAATTACGTTAGTAACAAATTGATTAACAGAACAAAAAATCCCATTTGGAATTAATAACACTTATCATCTTGGAATTAAAGATAATCCATTATTAGCTAAAACAATTATTGAACAAACAACACGGCCACAACAATATCAATTATTGTTTAATCCAGGTACAACTTCATTAACAGATAAAATTAAAATTATTTGTGAAAAAATCTATCAAACAACAAAAGTTACTTTTAGTGCTGTCGCTCAAGAAAAAATTGCATTTTATCAGCAAGATGATAAATATAAAACTTGACCTGTTTGTATGGCAAAAAATCATCAAACAATTTTTGGTAATAAAGATCCTAATGATGATCACATTACCATTCGTGATCTTAAAATTAATTCAGGAGCAGAATATTTTATTGCATATTTAGCGGATATTATTACAATGCCTGGTTTAAATAAAAAACCTAATGCACTTGAGATTGATGTTGTTAATGATCAGATTATAAATATTAAATAATTTTGTTATAATTATATTGGACTAAAAATAGGGGCGAATTTAATGCAAAAAAAAGCAAAATTTTTAGAATTAAATAGTATTGTTAGCAAACAACTTAATTTAGCAAGTAATGTTCGTAAAATAATGCATGAAATCTTCACTACTTATAAAAAAAGTTTTCAAAAAATTGGTTATCAAACAATTGCCATTGGTGAATATGGCTTTAAAACTTTAACCAAATACGATAAACTTGAATTGGAATTGGCAGTTGTTAAATATGCTCCTAAAAGTAGTAATGGGTTACGAGAACGAATGTTTCAAGCTGTTCTTGGTGAAATGCGTAAAAATGTTAAAAAAGGAACAGTTATTAAAGATACTCAGAATGAAGGATATCTAGAATATCAAATAAATGATGAAATAAATCTGATTGTTCGTATTATTCCCTTTTGTTATAAAAAGAACGCCGAAGGAAAATTAACATATATTTTTTGACGAAATGGAATTGAAAAAAATGATAATGTAATTCAAGTAGTACAAGGTTTTAACAAAGCTAATAAAATTTCAAATAATTTATTACGAACACTAATGAAAATGGTTAAATATGCCCTTAAAACCGATTTTACTTATTATTATATTTTGTATACATTAACATTGCGGTGATTTTATGAGTATTTTGTCAAAAAATATGATCATTACTTGCAAAAAATTGATGCAAGTAAACGGATTGAAAAAGAGGACTTAATAAAATATCGGAATATTAATTTTCAAAAAATTTGATTTTTAAATAATATTGATGGTGAGGAATTAATTTTTTATATTTTAGAACGTTATTGAAAAACAGAAACTTATTATTTCCGTGAATTTGAATTTATTGAAGAAGAAATTTTTGAGTCAATTTCGCGATATAGTTGATATACTAATAATTGTTTTTTGACACCATATGATTATTATGTTGATTTTAAAATTTATAACATTAAAGAATTTAATGATTTAAATTATGTTCAAGCAGAATTAAAGCACGCTGATTTTTCCCGAATTCAATATGATTATTGTCGCAATCATGATTTGGGAATTTATGTAACACCAGTTAAAATTAGTGGTGTGGTTGGATTCGTTGCTTATGCAATTAATTTTAAGAAAAAAGCGACAACATTGTTCAAAAAATTAGATCCAGCCAAACGAAAAGATGCGATGAGCGTTAATCAACGCGAAATTATGGAAGAGTTAAATTTAATTGCTCATAAGTGATTAACAACATATCGTAAAAAACTAACCTATATTAAAGTTTATTTTGATAAAAAATATCCAATTATTTCTTCATCAAACTATTATATGCGGTTACAAGCAATTATGACTTCGGTTGATAGTTTAAAAAATGATGATTATATTGCTGGAAATGATAATTAATCCGTGGTCTTTCTTTCATAACTAATCAGTTTTATGGATATTTTTTTATCAAAAAGTATTAAATATAAGGTATAATATATAAGTATAATAATTATACAACAGCCACTTAGAGATTGTTTCTTATAAGGATTAAAAAGTTATTTATACGGGGCGAAAAAAGTGTCAGTGTCAGTGTCAGTGTCAGTGTCAGTATCAGTGTTAGGAAGCAATAATTGCAGTCACTTCTATGATAATGTAATCCGGGAGTTATCATTGATTGTAAATAATGAAAAAATTATTTCACATGATAATCCTGTTTTGGCATTAGAAATTAAACTATTTATATTATGAAAAGTGCAAAGTATAATACGGCGCAAAAAGATCAAATATTAAAACAAATGATTCTTGAGCGAACAAAAACATTAGAATTTAAAGTTACTGAGTTAATTAAAGAATATGCTCAAGTTTATCAAAAAATTTATCAAAAACCATTAGATTTACAATATGCATATATTTCAATTTTGAAAAAAGCAAAATATTTTGTGCAAGAACGTTATGGTGAACGTTTATCCATTATTCGTAATTTTTATTGTCGATATTTAGAACAAGGGCAATGACTTGAATTGGTTGATGGAATTATTGCAGAGTCACAACGAAGAATGCAAGCTGCTTTTTTTACGAAAAAAGAGCAGTAAGATAGTAATAAGGAACATCGATATATTAATATTTTAATATATCGTTTTTTATTTGTATAATTAATAAGAAGATAAAGAAATAAGGTGGATTTGATGGCAAAGATTATATTAGTTATTACAGGGAGTGTTGCGGCTTATAAAGGTCTTGTTTTGTATGAAACATTAAAGCAAGACCATTATGTTGAATTAATTTTAACCGAAAGTGCTTTAAAGTTTTTAAAAACAATTCCTGCAGTAGCTAAAACAGAAATTTTTAAACAGCAATATTATGATAAAACAGATTCATCTGAACACATTACGATTGCCGCGGAAACTGATTTATTTATTGTCTATCCAGCCACTCAAAATTTTATTGCTCAAATAACGCATGGTTTTACCGATAGTTTGGGAAGTTTAGTTTATAGTGTTGTGCAAAGTCATAAGATGGTTTTTCCGGCAATGAATAGTGGAATGTATCTTTCACCAGCTAATTTACGCAACTTAGCGCAATTAGAAAGGGATGGGGTCCAGGTTTATGAACCCACGGTCAGGAATGTTAGCATGTAATACGACCGGAATTGGGCGGGCTTGAGAATGAGAAGATGTTTTAACTGAAATTAACCAATTTTTAGATTGAAAAAAACTATGGCAAAATAAAAAGGTAATGCTTAATTTTGGCCGCACAAAAACATTTCTTGATGATATTCGTTATCTTACCAATAATTCCAGTGGTAAAATGGGTGATACTTTACATACTGTCTTAACTTGGACAAAATGTGACTTAACAACAATTGTTGGTGAATGTGATGTGCCAATTTATTATAATCATCAAAAGGTAAATACCAATCAAGAGATGTTAACAGCAATGTTAGCGCAGTATTCGCAACAAGATGTTGTTATTGCCTGTGCCGCTTTAAATGATTATCAAGTTTCTGAACCTGTTCTTGGAAAAATTAGTAAGCAAAAACATCCCAACCTTGATGTAACATTAACTTCAAACATTGATGTTTTATCTGAGTTAGGAAAACGAAAACAAAATCAAATTTTAGTTGGGTTTAGTGTCCAAAATGATTTTAATTTAGCTTATGGTCAACAGAAACTAATTGAAAAAAATTTAGATTTAATTGTTATTAATCAAATTAGTGCAATGGGATCTAATCAAAATGAAGTTATTTTGTTGACCAAGAAGATGCAACGTCAAATCCCTAATCAAAGTAAAATAATTGTTGCTCAAGCAATTGTAACAGCAATTAGTGAAATTATAGAAGAGAGAGATAAATAACAATGAAATTATTAGTAGATATTGGTAATACAGCAATGAAATTTGCAATTCTTAATTCATCCCAAGAAATTACATCTTTTTTAACGATTTCTAGTCGCGAATTAATCGCAGAAAAGAATTTTCGTCAAAAAATTATAACAGCCTTAGATAAAATAAAATTAACTTTAACAGATTTAACGTTACTATGCTTATCATCAGTTCGTCCAATGTGAGATGATTTATTTTACCAATTAGCCCTTGATTTACAAATTCCGTTTTATCAAGTTAAAAAAAATTTAACAATTGAACGATTAGCAATTGATATTCCTAATCCACGAAATCTTGGGGCTGATTTGATTGTTGGTTCATATGCAACATTGGATTTATATCCAAACGAAGATGTTATTTTAGTTAATATGGGAACAGCCACTACAATTTCATTACTAAAACAAGGGACCTTATTAGGAACAATTATTATGCCGGGGTTAGAAGCTGCTGCTGAAGCACTGTTTAATCGAGCACAGTTACTACAGACATTTGATTATTCTTATGAAGATGCAATTTTAGGAAAAAATACTAAACAAGCAATCAACATCGGATTAGTAAACGGCCATTTATTAACAATAACAGCTTTTGTTGAAAAACTTACAACTCAAGCAACCACACCAAAAGTAATGCTAACAGGTGGGAATGCAAGTTATATTACAACATTAGTGCCATATCAATATGATAAGAATCTTCTTTTTAAAGGACTTGTGGCCATTTTACAAGATAATAAATTAATATAAAAAAATAGGACAAATGTCCTATTTTTTTAATTTTTGAGATATTTTAATACTTTAAAGTCCATTTAGGTATTTATACATTTTTTGTTCGTTCCTTTATTTTAAATAAAATAAAGATTACCTAACATGTCCAATTTTTTCTTTGATTTACTTATTTGTCTACTTAAGACAAATTAATAATAGCATAGATTTCAAAAATTACAACAATTTTAAATAAAATTTCTTGCTTTTTTTGCGTACTTTTCTGCTATTTTTTCAAAAAAAAATTAATTGAAGAAAAATGAACAGCCTATAAGAAACTTCAATTAATTTTTATAAATGTATGAAAAACAAACTTTTAAGATTATTTTATATTTAAATATTGCCACAAAATACAAATTTTAGCACAAAAGGAAAGGCTAGAATAATTTAAGAAAGATATAAATGTAACAATATTTATTTTTCATACATAAATATCTTAAACTATATTTCTTTAATAATCAATTACTTTTGTCAAAAAATGTTCTAAAAAGGGTTAAAACTGATCTTAATCAACTGTTGGGAATAATNTAAAAAATNATATAATAGACTTCTTGCGATACCCTTTTTTATTAAAATATTATTATAAAATATAATTTATGAGGACATAAAAATATGAACAATAATAAATTTAATACTCTTAATGATAGAGAATGGTTAAGATTAACAGGAATAAAAAAATCCACTTTTAATAAAATGTTAGATATTTTAAAAGTTGCTGAAATAGAAAAATTTAAAAAAGGTGGTAAAACTAATAAATTATCATTAGAAAATAGATTATTGATGACTTTATTATATTGACGAGAATATCAGACTTATTTTCATCTTGGTAAAAGTTTTGATATTAGTGAGGCTAATTGTTATCGTAATATTAAGTGAATTGAAGATATTTTAATTAAAAACTCTGATTTTCAACAACTTGCTGGTAAAAAAGCACTAATAAATGATTATTTTAATGATAAAACTATTATTATTGATGCTACCGAAACTCCAATCCAACGCCCAAAAAAAGACAAAAACAATCTTATTCTGGTAAAAAGAAAAAACACACGATCAAAACACAAGTAATTATCGAACAAGAAACCAAAAAAATTATTGCAACAAGTTTTTCGCTCGGAAAAAAACATGATTATGCTTTATTTAAAGAATCAAAAATCCCAATTTTAAAAAATACCAAATTAATAGTTGATAGTGGTTATCAAGGAATACAAAAAAATCACAATAATGTTCTAATACCTACAAAGAAAACAAAGAAAAACCCTTTAAACAAAGAACAAAAGCAATATAATAGACTAGTTTCAAAAATGAGAATTATTATTGAAAATATTTTTGCTATTCTTAAAAAATTTAAAATTATTACAGAAAAATATCGTAATCGAAGAAAAAGATTTGGTTTAAGATTTAATTTAATTGCCTCAATTTATAATTTACAATTATTATATTTAACATAAAATATTTATTTAAAATTAAATAATTTAAATAATAAATTAATTTTTCGTTGTGGAAAAATATTAAATTTTTAAATAAAAAACATAATTAATTAAAATTATATTTTTCTATTAGTATCTTTTTTACAAATATTTGCAATTTTTTAACAAGTAATGCAAGAAGTCTATTATTAAAGTTTTATNCACAAACGTAGCAAATAAAATTACAAGTCCAATTAAAATTACAAAAGATAATTTTGTAACTGAATTAAAACGTTTACAAGCATTTGTTTTAGAAAATGATATTCATTTAGAAGATTGTATTATTTTTATTGATCCTGAAGTCGTAAGTGCAATGATTAATGCTAAAATTCAATATTCAAAAGCAACAATTGAAGGAACTTCGGCAACAATTACTTCCGCATTAGGATTTAATTTTGTTGAGGCTCCAATTAAACAGTATGGTCATTTAATGGTACCAATTGCACCACAAGCAATGGCATGAGTTCTTGCTGTTGATGTGCCACTACAAGCGGGACAGTATACTCAAGGAAGATATTTGGGTCAGTTATTTATTGCCAATAATGAATTTTATCATGGTGAAGTTGTTCAAAATAAATTTTGATTTTCATATNCAGACCCTGATTATGTGCCACCATCATCAACAAGAGTAACAAGAAGTATTGAAAATGTTNAACAATTAGAAAATGCAAAAAGATTAGCCTTAGATTTAGTTCTTGAAGCTTATGATGGTGTCCCTTACACTAAAGAACGTAGTGAATATGTTAAAAAAATTAATGATGCAAATAAATTAGATGATGTATATAAAACTAAAGAAGAAGCATTTAAGTTTTTAGACACTAAAAATGCCTCGTAAGATTTTAGATCAAAACTTAATAACGTATAAAAAACGGATTGTTTATCAAACGCCTCAAAAAGCAAAATCATTTTGAGAACTATTATTAGCGATGATTGGTCTACAAGTATTAGCAACAGTTTTAGGGTTTTTAACTGCTGGAATTGGGGCANGAATAATTGAGGGTTTAGGTGCATCTCAGTTGTTTATTACAACAGGAAAAGTTTTTATTAGTGGAGTTACGAATTTTTTAGTAATGGAAACAAATGATGTTATCAATAACAATGTGAGTTTAAAAAATACGTTATTAAATTTGGCTTTTTCATTTAATGATTTTGGTAAATTAGGACGAGGTTTAAAAGCTCAAAAAATTATTAAAATTGCTAATGAACAAGGAATTTTCAAGCAATTGGGGATTAGTGCTAAAGTTAAAAACTTTATGCAAATTAGAAATAAAGTTGCTTTATCCGAAATTATTACTAAAAATAAAGTTGTAATTCGTTTTAATAAAACTGTAACAGATGAACAATTACCGCAAACAATCGCTAGCATTGCTGATGCTGAATTACGAAAACAGTTAAAAAATCTTTCTGCTGATTCAATTCGCGATTTATTGGCACTTCAAAAAACGATTTATAAATTAAATCCTAGCTTAATTCCAAAATATACTAATTTAGATCTTAAAAAATATGATAGTTATTTACAAAAGTCGGCAGGTATTTCATTAAAAGATTTTGTTAGAATGAATGATTATGATTCGATTGCAATCATTACCGACTTAGCTACTAAAACAAAAATTGGAAATACTACCTTGATGAAGATTAATCAATATCGATTAGAAAATCAATTTTGAAATCAGCTTTATAAAAGATTTATTAAAGTTAAGGGAAAAGTTAATTCATCAATTAAAAAAACAAATCCATTTTATTGAATTGAAAAAGCTTTAAATACTGTTTTTGAACCAATTAAGAAAAAAATAACCCAATTATCTGAAAAAGTTTCACAGACCATTACAAAAAGTTTTAAAGTTGATCCAAAAAAATTATTGTATCAATCATTAATTCCATGTCAGCCTGATTCATTTTTATTAGGTTTTAAGTTTGAACCTTTAGGAATTAGTGGAGAAGGAATTATTGAAATTCATAAAAAAGATTATATTTCTAAAAAAATAGGCATTGTTTCAAAATATCATCCAATTAGAGCTTACACAACTTTACTTGAAGTTGAACAATTCGCTGTTTCACAACATCAAAACACTTTTTATCGTGAAAATTGACAATTAGGATTTGGTTATTCACAAAATGAGTTTCAATTATTATCTTTTTTAAGTCCAAAAATTGCTTCAATTTTTCAACAAAATATTAATTTTTTCAATTCAATTAAATCGTTGTATCATGTTGCAAAAAATTTTAATGTTAACAACTGAGGTGAAAATCAAGTTAATAAAATGTATAAAAAAATTTTTAATACTAATTTTAATTTTTTATTAGGAGCAATCCCCGGTTTAAAATTTTTTACACCAGTAATTAAGAATTTAATTATTAATCATCAATATAAAAATGGTCAAGTTGTTAAAATCTTATCATCAAAAGTGGGTTCACATCTAAATCGACAATATATTAGGAGGATATAATTATGGAACTTAATCAATTGTGAGAAATAACTTCATATAATGATTATTTTAATAATTGGAGAAGTACGGTAGGTCAATTTTCTAAATTAACGTCATATCAAAAATCTTTAGGATATGCGACTCCAGAGGAATTTTTTAACGCGCAAATGATTACCGCACAACAAATGGCCAATGAGAAAATTGGTAACATGATTGATAATCCTAATTGATTTAATTCACGTGATTTACCAGCAATTACACAGGAAAATTTAAAACGTTTTACTTACCGGGCAATGGATTATTTACGCGTTAACGATTATGTTGTTGTCGAAGATGAACGTGTTAATATATCAATTAGCAATGGTAGTCGAACTGATTCAACAGTTAAAACTCCTAAATTAACAATTGATGGTTTATTGGGTGATTTTGCATGAAGAGCTTGACGAGCAACCGGTCTAGAGCATCTATATTCAACTTATTTAGCAAAAAAGAATGAGACACCATTATTAGACCCGAAACAGTTTTATGACAAACAAGAAATTGATGCTTTCTTATTGGAAATAGATAATACAATTCAAGAAGAACATAGTTTTGCTGAAATTGAAACAACAAAAAACCGTGATTTAATTGTTAAAATAGAAACTGAATTAACATCCGAAATTAACCAAAAGCAAAATATTGCTGATCAAATTTTATATCAGCAAGCAACTGATGATGAAGGTCAACCAGTTGGACCTATTGAAAAACTAGGTCAATTTGATGAAATTTTAGAAATTAGTCGTTATCCAGCAAATGCCGTTGTCACAACTCCCGAAGGTAAAAAACGTGCAATTTTAAATCACAACATTTTGGGTGAAATTAAAGATGCTATGGTTGTTCAGTCAACTTCTGATAGTGATTTAGTAAATGCAATTGGACGTGTTTGAGGATATGGTGTTGAAAATGATGTAATGCAAGCAAAAACTGATATTGCCAAAAATACAACTGATATTACAAATAACAAAAGTAATATTGGTGATATTACTCAATTAACGACAGATCAAAAAGATAATTTAACAAATGCTATTAATTCGACAAATGATAAATTTGATTTACTAAAGAATAATCTTTATAAAGATGTTACTGATTTTTTTAAGACAAAAGGTAGTTTATTAGATATAAATAAAAAGTATTTAATTGTTGCTTTTGGA
>NZ_JXYY01000005.1:0-41144 GCF_016082235.1 Spiroplasma sp. hyd1 | reverse complement strand
GTATGATTAATATTTGTTTTAATTAAAAAATAGGAAAGATTATTATTAATCTTTCCTATTTTAAATTAATTTTTTTATTTTATTTCAACTAAATTATTATTTTTAATGATATATGTTTTGGGGCCATTTAATGGCTGATATTTATCATTGTTAAAAATTTGAACACGATTTCCTTCGGCAGGAATAATTTCAATTTGATAATTTTCATCATATTTAATGCCATTAGTTAAATCATGTTTTTTAATAATTTCAGCGAAATTTTGATCACCAGTAATAACAATATCTTTTATTAACTCACCAAGATTATTTTTAATTTTAATAGTATAGTACATTTCGTGTTTAAAATAATAATGAATTTCTTCAGAATTACCATCAAATTTAATTACTTTATCTTGTGAATGTAAACCAATTATTCCTTTATATCCATCACTGATTCCTTGGAATACTATTAGACTTCTTGCATTACTTGTTAAAAAATTGCAAATATTTGTAAAAAAGATACTAATAGAAAAATATAATTTTAATTAATTATGTTTTTTATTTAAAAATTTAATATTTTTCCACAACGAAAAATTAATTTATTATTTAAATTATTTAATTTTAAATAAATATTTTATGTTAAATATAATAATTGTAAATTATAAATTGAGGCAATTAAATTAAATCTTAAACCAAATCTTTTTCTTCGATTACGATATTTTTCTGTAATAATTTTAAATTTTTTAAGAATAGCAAAAATATTTTCAATAATAATTCTCATTTTTGAAACTAGTCTATTATATTGCTTTTGTTCTTTGTTTAAAGGGTTTTTCTTTGTTTTCTTTGTAGGTATTAGAACATTATTGTGATTTTTTTGTATTCCTTGATAACCACTATCAACTATTAATTTGGTATTTTTTAAAATTGGGATTTTTGATTCTTTAAATAAAGCATAATCATGTTTTTTTCCGAGCGAAAAACTTGTTGCAATAATTTTTTTGGTTTCTTGTTCGATAATTACTTGTGTTTTGATCGTGTGTTTTTTCTTTTTACCAGAATAAGATTGTTTTTGTCTTTTTTTGGGCGTTGGATTGGAGTTTCGGTAGCATCAATAATAATAGTTTTATCATTAAAATAATCATTTATTAGTGCTTTTTTACCAGCAAGTTGTTGAAAATCAGAGTTTTTAATTAAAATATCTTCAATTCACTTAATATTACGATAACAATTAGCCTCACTAATATCAAAACTTTTACCAAGATGAAAATAAGTCTGATATTCTCGTCAATATAATAAAGTCATCAATAATCTATTTTCTAATGATAATTTATTAGTTTTACCACCTTTTTTAAATTTTTCTATTTCAGCAACTTTTAAAATATCTAACATTTTATTAAAAGTGGATTTTTTTATTCCTGTTAATCTTAACCATTCTCTATCATTAAGAGTATTAAATTTATTATTGTTCATATTTTTATGTCCTCATAAATTATATTTTATAATAATATTTTAATAAAAAAGGGTATCGCAAGAAGTCTATTGTTTTAAATTCATCACCAAAATTTATTGTTACATTTTTTGCAGCAATTTCTTTGGTTGATGCTATTTTTTTTATTGGCACAATTTTTTGAACAATTGGGTGCTCTTTTGTTGATTCTTCGATGATGTTATTTCAAATTGGTTTTGTTAAACGTTGATATTTACTAATAATATTTTTAGTTTCTTTAGCTGGTTGTAAACCTCATTCTTGAAAGAATGGTGCTAAATTATAACCTGATATTTTTGATGCATGAATAATAAAATTTTGAATTTTAACTTGATCACTATTAAGTTCGTTTTTTTCTGTATTAAGCATTGCGCGATAAGTTTGATTTAATTGTGGATAAAAGTTTTTGCCAAATGCCATTTGTAATTGTCAAAACATTGCTAGTTTAACTCACAAAGGTTCTTGTTTTATTTTATTAAAATCTCGTTTTTCAATTGGAGTTTGGAAAAATAATTTAATTTCTTTAATAGACTTCTTGCATTACTTGTTAAAAAATTGCAAATATTTGTAAAAAAGATACTAATAGAAAAATATAATTTTAATTAATTATGTTTTTTATTTAAAAATTTAATATTTTTCCACAACGAAAAATTAATTTATTATTTAAATTATTTAATTTTAAATAAATATTTTATGTTAAATATAATAATTGTAAATTATAAATTGAGGCAATTAAATTAAATCTTAAACCAAATCTTTTTCTTCGATTACGATATTTTTCTGTAATAATTTTAAATTTTTTAAGAATAGCAAAAATATTTTCAATAATAATTCTCATTTTTGAAACTAGTCTATTATATTGCTTTTGTTCTTTGTTTAAAGGGTTTTTCTTTGTTTTCTTTGTAGGTATTAGAACATTATTGTGATTTTTTTGTATTCCTTGATAACCACTATCAACTATTAATTTGGTATTTTTTAAAATTGGGATTTTTGATTCTTTAAATAAAGCATAATCATGTTTTTTTCCGAGCGAAAAACTTGTTGCAATAATTTTTTTGGTTTCTTGTTCGATAATTACTTGTGTTTTGATCGTGTGTTTTTTCTTTTTACCAGAATAAGATTGTTTTTGTCTTTTTTTTTTTTTGGGCGTTGGATTGGAGTTTGGGTAGCATCAATAATAATAGTTTTATCATTAAAATAATCATTTATTAGTGCTTTTTTACCAGCAAGTTGTTGAAAATCAGAGTTTTTAATTAAAATATCTTCAATTCACTTAATATTACGATAACAATTAGCCTCACTAATATCAAAACTTTTACCAAGATGAAAATAAGTCTGATATTCTCGTCAATATAATAAAGTCATCAATAATCTATTTTCTAATGATAATTTATTAGTTTTACCACCTTTTTTAAATTTTTCTATTTCAGCAACTTTTAAAATATCTAACATTTTATTAAAAGTGGATTTTTTTATTCCTGTTAATCTTAACCATTCTCTATCATTAAGAGTATTAAATTTATTATTGTTCATATTTTTATGTCCTCATAAATTATATTTTATAATAATATTTTAATAAAAANGGGTATCGCAAGAAGTCTAATGTAATTGAAAATTCGCAATGGAACATTAAAATGTTCTTGGACATATAGGGCACTAATATTATTAATAACTTCTCCTAAATCGTTTCTTTTATATTGGGAATTTTAATAAGTATGACCAGTTTCATGTCATAGTGCTCATTGACCAGAAATTTGATCTAAAAATAAATCTTGTCCAGCTGAAGTACTATTTTGAAACATTATTCGATTATCACTAGCATTAGCATAACCACTACTATCATCTTCGTTGGCAATATGAACATATTGTGGATATTTTTTATTGATTCCCTCATTTGCTTCATTTAAACCAAGAATTTCATTAGTATATTTTCACGTTTTATCTCACCCCGCTAAAATAGCATTAAAATGTTGTTCTAGGCGGGGAAAAACTTTCTTAATAATCATTTCTGTTTGCATTGTAGCAATAAAATGATTAGAAACAAATTCAACAAAAGGAGAATTTGTGTTTAAAACATCATTAATAAAATCATATTGATTAGATTTATTTATTTTAAAAGTTGGCATTTTAATAACAGCATTAGAATTTTCTACTGTCACGCTAGTTACTTGTAAATCCGTTAGATTATTATCGGCAAGATAAAGAACGCCATCAGTTTCTAAATAAAAAGTAATAAAATTAGCTTTTGTTGGAATTACAAAATGACTAAAAACACTATTTTTGTTTTCATTTATTTTTTTGTATTGTCCTTACTGCCCAATTGATAATTTAATCTGTCCTAATTCATTGTCTGTTAAATCACGGTTTAATGTTACTGTATAAGTATTGTTTGCTTGTAAATAATATCCTGTTGGTTTAAATTCTGAGTGTGTAAGAACACGATTTTCTCGATCAGCAATTTCTCTACTATTTAAAAATTGATAGTTCTCTTTTAACAATTGGTTTGTATTGATACTATACTAGTGTCTGAATAAATCTTGCATGCAAGAATTGTGTTTGTGCTAGTAATTGTTAATCCGGCGGCCCCCAAAATACTCAATAACCTTTTCATGTTATTTTCCTTCTTAGTATTTTAAGTTCTCTAATTTTTATAATTATTTTAAAGTTTAGACTGCTGGTGGTTTATACTCCTTTTTAAGTAAAGACAAGCATTTTGTATGTAAGGCATTAATTAATAATGCTTTCATTAGACAAGCATTATTAAGATTATGAACAAGAGGTTGCATTATTAATTTCACTTTTTTACATATTATTATGTTTTCATTTTATAATCTTTTAAAAAAATGTAAAGGGATGATGAACTTAACACCTTGATAAAACTAATTATTAAATAAGACCGAATATATTTTTAAAAACTAATTCTAAATTTTATTAGTTAAAATTAAGTTTTTTAATAAATGTAAAAATTTCGATAGTAATGTTAAGAAGTTATTTTATATAAAACTTTTATTTTATTTCTATTTTAAAATAAGGTATAATTATATATTGTAATAAGGAATTGAGGTTAAAATGAGTTTAATTAATATTGAAAATTTAAGTCATGCTAACGGTGGAAAGATTTTATATAAAAACGCAACAGTTCGAATTAATAAGGGTGAACATCTAGCATTAATTGGAACTAATGGAACGGGGAAGACTACTTTATTAAGTATTATTTATGGAAAAATTACACCTGATGAAGGAATGATTGACTTACAACCAAAAGTTAAAATTGCTTATTTAGATCAGCACCAAGAGTTAGATGGTAGTTTGACCGTTGATCAGTTTTTAAAATTAACATATCAACATTTATTTGATATTGAACAAAGAATTTATGATATTTATGAAAAAATGAGTGCTAATTATGATGAAGATAAATTAGTAAAAGCTTTAAAATTACAAGAACATTTAGACCAAAATGGGTTTGAAACAATTGATAAAGAAATTCGTAGTTTAGTTGATGAATTAGGAATTGACCCCACAAGGTTAGATGCAAAGTTATCAGAATTATCGGGGGGACAACGGGGGAAAGTTATCTTAGCAAAATTATTATTATCAGAAAATGATTTTTTATTGTTAGATGAACCAACTAACTTTTTAGACTTAGAACAAGTTGAATGATTGGCAAAGTTTTTGCAAAGTTATGACAAAGCTTTTTTAGTGGTTTCGCATGATATTGATTTTATTAATAAAGTCGGAAAGGTTATTTATGCAATTGAAAATTTAACAGTTAATCGTTATGTTGGAAATTATCAACAGTATTTAGCATTAAGTGAATTAAAAAACGAACAATATGATAAAGCCCAAAAAGGACAAGAACGGTTAATTAAAAAATTAGAAACTTATGTTGCAAAAAATAAGGCTCGTGCTTCAACAGCAAAAAGTGCCCAATCACGACAAAAACAAATTGATAAAATGGAAATTATTGAAAAGCGTCATGAGTTGACTAAACCAAAGTTTAGTTTTAAATATAAACGCCCAGCAAGCACAATCATTGTTAGTGCTGAAAAATTAGAAATTGGTTATCAGTTTCCGTTAATTCAACCACTAACATTTGATATTCGTGATGGTGAAAAGTGTATTGTTCGTGGATATAATGGAATTGGAAAAACAACTTTTTTGAATACGCTAGCTGGAAATATTCCGAGTTTAGGGGGAACTTTGAAACTTGGGAATGGCGTTGTTATTGCTTATTTTCATCAAATTGAAGCAATTATGGATATGACGCCAATTGAATATTTAAAAAATTTATACCCTGAGCTTGAAGATGGGCGCATTCGTAGTATTTTAGCAAACTTTGGAGTTAAAAATACGTTAATGCAAAATCAAATGATAAAGTTATCGGGGGGAGAACAAACAAAAGTTCGTTTATCAGCGTTATCATTAGAACCATGTAGTTTATTAATTTTAGATGAACCGACAAATCATATTGATGTTTTGGCAAAAGAAGCATTATTAGAAGCGATTCAAGCATTTGAAGGAACTGTTTTAATTACAACCCATGATATTAATTTTAATGTTAATTGAGCAGATAAAGTGCTTGATTTTGAGAAAATGATATAGGAACTAATTATGAAAAAACATTATTTTTATGTGCTAGTTTGTGCTGATAAAACATTGTATGCTGGATATACTGTTGATTTAGTTCGCCGTGAGCAAGAACATAATTTTGGAACGGGGGCTAAATATACGGCGCAATCAAAACGAAGACCAGTTAAAATAATTTATAGTGAAGAATATCAAACTCGTTCTGCCGCAATGCAACGCGAAGCTGCTTTTAAGCAGTTGTCACGGGTTGATAGAATTAGTTTTTTACAAAAGCAAAATGTTGATTTATCATTTGTAATAAAAACAGATGTGGTAAAATCATAATAGTAATATTAAAACGGGGGTAGGATGGATAACAACATTCAAGTTTTAGTTGATGAGTTAACACAACTATATCAACGATATCAAGTACAATCATTACAAAATGACATTATGATTTGCTTAGATATTTTAAAATACTATGATTTTAGTGATCAAAATAATCAGGTTTTTATTGGCTATGTGTTACGAGTGTTTTATATTTTAAAAGCAAAACTTGAACAAAATATTGATTTAACAACTGATTTATCAAATTTAATGGCAAAAGGATATACAACAGGTAATAACCGGAATATTTTTCGCCGTAAAATTGGAAAGAATCGGCAAGAATTTGAAAATGAGGTTGAATTTTATGTTAACCGAAATTATTTTGATGATGAATATAACCGGTTGCAACGAATGCTTTTGAAAAATGGGGCAAAATTAGTCGGGTCCGCAAGTGCTTCTTTAGCTGGTTTTAACTACGAAAAGATTCTAACAAATTCAATTATTGGATAGTCAAGAGTTAGCATTACGATTACAAAAAATTGTGATGCGAGTATTAAAACCATTTGAAAATGAAAAAAGTCAATTTTTAGCAAAGCAGACAATGGTTAATGAAGATTTGGATGAAACGATAACTAAACGAGAAAATTATTTGCAACAATATAACAAATTATTTAAACAAGAAAATAATTAATTTATATAGTACAATATAAGTAGTTAAAATAAGGGAGGAAAATATGAAACCAGAATTAAAAGAATTATTATTAGAAATTAAAACAAAAATTAATGATGATAAACTTTTTCGCGATTTTGTTGGTGAAATTTTAAATGAAGCTAATTACAATAACTATTATGAACAATCAGTTGCTGATGAAGAAATTGCAGAGCAATTAGTTGAGATTTATTTTATTGAAAATTATAGTAGTGATGAAGAAGTTTCAGAACTAAAAGAAAAAATTATGAAAATTTTATTCTTCTTAGAAGGACAAAAAGAATTAGTTAAAGAATATGCCTATTTTATTGAAAATAAAGTAAGTCAATTTGCTACAGAACTTAACTAATTTTATTAATCGGACAGCAAATGTTAGATTTTTTTTAAACTATATTTGCATTATTTTTAAAAAATAATATCATTTTACTATGTTACTTTTACAAAATAATAATTAAGAAGGTGAAAAAATGGGAAAAGATTGGATTGTTGTTAAAGGAGCACGTGAAAATAATTTAAAAAATATTGATGTTCAAATTCCAAAAGATAAATTAGTTGTTTTTACTGGCTTATCTGGGAGTGGAAAATCATCATTAGCTTTTAATACTATTTATGCGGAAGGTCGTCGACGTTATATTGAAAGTTTGTCGAGTTATGCTCGTCAATTTTTAGGTGGAAATGAAAAACCAGATGTTGATGCAATTGATGGATTATCACCAGCAATTTCAATTGATCAAAAGACAACTAGTCATAATCCCCGAAGTATAGTTGGAACGGTAACGGAGATTTATGATTATTTGCGATTGTTATACGCTCGGGTTGGAACCCCTTATTGTATTAATGGCCATGGTGTTATTAAGTCAGTAACAATCAAGGAAATTATTAATAATTTAAAACAACTTTTAAACGAAGGTGAAAAGTTTATGATTTTATCACCAGTTGTGCGTGACAAAAAAGGGAGTTTTAAAGATTTATTTGCACGATTAAAACAAGAAAGTTTTATTCGGGTAAAAGTTAATGGTGAAATTAAAACATTAGATGAAGAAATTGAGTTAGACAAAAATAAACGACAAAACATTGATATTATTATTGACCGATTAGTGTATAAAAATTCGGAAGATTTATTGAGTCGGATTTATGATGCAATTGAAGTTGCTTTAAAATATGGAAATGCTTTAGTGAAAATTGATTTTGTTGATCAACAAAAAGAAACGTTATTTTCAACAAATTATTCATGTAATATTTGTGGTTTTGTGATTCCAGAATTAGAACCACGATTATTTTCTTTTAATTCACCAGCTGGAGCTTGTAATGAATGTAAAGGGTTAGGAGTGAAATTAGAAGTTGATGAAGATTTATTAATTCCAAATCGTTCACTATCAATTTTGCAAGGAGCAATTGTTTATTTAAAAAATATTGTTAACACAACAAATATTGAATGACAAAAATTTAAAGTTTTAGCAGAGCACTATCACATTGTTTTAGAACAACCAGTTAGTGATTTGGCAAAAGAACAGTTAGGATATTTAATTCGTGGTAGTGATGAACCAATTGAGTATAATTTTAAAACAGCAAGCGGTAATATTATGCGTGGTTATGATTATATTGAAGGAGTTGGGCAATTAATTGAACGGCGCTATACGGAAACTGCTAGTGAAACTGCTCGGGAATATTACAAACAATTTATGACAGATAAAAAATGTGGAACTTGCCAGGGGAAACGATTAAATGAAATTCCATTGTCGGTAAAAATTAATAATATTAGCATTTCTGATTTTACCGATTTATCAGTTGAAGATGAATTAAAAGAAATTTTAAATTTAGTTTTAACCGAATCACAACAAGAGATTGCACGATTAGTTATTAATGAATTAGTTAATCGTCTTGATTTTTTAAACCGTGTTGGTTTAAGTTATTTAACATTGTCACGGAATACCTCAACTTTATCAGGGGGAGAAGCACAACGAATTAGATTAGCAACACAAATTGGAAGTCAACTAACTGGAGTACTATATGTGTTAGATGAACCATCAATTGGATTACATCAACGTGATAATGATAAATTAATTGAAACCTTAAAAAGTTTACGTGACTTGGGAAATACTTTAATTGTTGTTGAACATGATGAAGATACAATTCGTGCCAGTGATTATGTTGTTGACATTGGTCCACGGGCAGGAATTAATGGTGGTGAAGTTGTTGCTGCTGGAAGTATTGAGGACATTAAACAAAACCCAAATTCAATTACTGGAAAATATTTGACGGGTGAATTAGAAATTACAGTACCAACTAAACGTCGTGGTGGTAATGGTCTAACATTAGAGATTAAAGGAGCGCGTGAAAATAATTTAAAAAATATTAATGTAACAATTCCTTTAAATAAATTTGTTTGTTTAACCGGAGTTTCTGGTAGCGGAAAGTCAACATTAATGAATGAAATTTTATGAAAAGGAATTAAAAAAAATCTTGGATTGGCAACTGATCGCCCTGGTGCTCATGATAAAATTGTTGGGATTGATAACATTGATAAGGTTATTAATATTTCACAAGATCCAATTGGAAAAACGCCACGGAGTAATCCAGCGACGTATACTTCTGTCTTTGATGACATTCGTGATTTATTTGCAAATACAAATCAGGCAAAGGCCCGTGGTTATTTAAAGGGGCGTTTCTCTTTTAATGTGCCTGGTGGGCGTTGTGAGAATTGTCAAGGTGATGGAATTATTAAAATTTCAATGCATTTTTTACCAACGGTTTATGTTCCTTGTGAAGTTTGTGAAGGAAAAAGATATAATGATGAAACATTATTAGTTAAGTTCAAAGATAAAAATATTTATGATGTTTTAGAAATGACAGTTGATCAAGCTTGTGAATTTTTTGCAAAGCAACCAAAGATTAACCAAAAGTTAGCAACAATGCAAGAAGTTGGTTTGGGTTATATTAAGTTAGGACAATCAGCAACTGAGTTGTCAGGTGGTGAAGCACAACGAGTTAAATTATCAACATTTTTATTAAAACGAACAACAGGAAAAACATTATTTTTATTAGATGAACCAACAACGGGGTTACATATTGATGATGTTAAAAGGTTATTGTTAGTTTTAAATAAAATTGTCGATAATGGTGATACGGTTGTTACGATTGAACATAACTTGGATGTAATTAAAGTAGCAGATTATATTATTGACTTAGGGCCAGAAGGTGGTGTTGGTGGCGGAACTGTTATTGCAACAGGAACACCCGAACAAATTGTGGCAAAAAATGATATTAGTTATACCGCTCAATATTTACAACCATTATTGGATAAGGGAAAATAATTGATGGATGTTAAGAAACAACTTTTTAAAGCTGCTTTGTTTAAGAAAGAGTATAATTTAACAAAACTATTAGTAGAAAAATATCATAATGGACAAGATAAAATTCAAGTTATTAATGTTGTTGGAACTAATGGCAAAGGTTCTGTTTCTAATTATTTGCAACGCCAACTAATGTTGAATTATAAAAAAGTTGGTCTTTTTACTTCACCAGCATTTTTAAAGCACAATGAACGAATTAAAATTAATAACCAAGTTATTAGTGATAATGATTTAAAACGAATTATTAAAAGTATTAAAAACGAAATTGAAACTTATCAGTTAACTTTTTTTGAAATTTGAGTTTTAATTTGTATTAAATATTTTTTAGAACAACAAGTTGAAATTGCTGTTATTGAAGCTGGCATTGGTGGACGATTAGATGCAACTAATGTTTTTAATAATCAACTAGCGGTGTTATTGACTTCATTTGATTATGACCACACCGAAGTTTTAGGAACAGAATTAGAAAGTATTATTCAAAATAAAGTGGGAATTGTTAAAAATGATTGCCAACTTTTTATTAGTGCAAGTTGTCAAAAATATTTTTCTGTTATTGCAAAATATCTTAATTCGGATAGAATTATTACAAGCGAAGTTTATCCGCAAGCAATTAATTATTATCAGGAATTTAATGTTGGATTAGTAATTAAGTTTTTGACAGTTTTTAAGTTTAAAATTAACTATGCACTTTTTAAAGTAAATCCGGTCTTGGGCCGTTTTACCCAGTTGAGTAAAAATCCGTACTTTATTATTGATGGTGCGCATAATCCAGAAGGAATTCGTGCTTGCATTCATACATTTGAAACGTTAAATAATTTAAATCATAATGAGGTGCTAGTGTTATATGCATCATCGCAAAAGAAAGATTATTTGCAAAACTTAACGTTGTTAAAAGAACATTTTGGGACAAATTTATATATTACTGCTTTTAAAAACCCAATGTCGTGAGATATTACGGACATTAATTTTCATAATAAAGTTAAAAATTGAAAGAAATTATTATTACAAAATAAAACAAAAAATATTTTAATTTGTGGATCGTTATATTTTATTCCGTTAGTATATCAGTTTTATTTAGAAAGGATGTAAAGTATGTTGTATTTATTAACAAATATTGGCGCTTGATTAGGGATTGCCCTGTTACTTGGAATTGGCGCTTGATTAGATTATAAAAATTTAAAAAAAATTAATATTTTAACAATAACAATCACAAGTCTATTGATTGCATTATCAGTTATTTTAACAAATTTAATTGGTTACACAATTCCAATTACAGGAGGAATTAAGTTAGCATTAGGTAACTTTTTAATTTTTGTTGTTGGAATGTTATTTGGGCCTTTCTTTGGTGTTTTAAGTGGAATTGCCACTGATACTTTAGGAGCCTTAGTTAATATTCAAGGAACTTACCATGGTGGTTTTGTCTTTAATCTTGTCCTTTATGGTTTTATGGGCAGCATTGTTTTTCTTTCTAAAAATGAAAAATTCTGAATTATAAAAACAATTATGTTATATATTATTTCCTTTATGTTAATTTCATTTGGATTTAATGTTTTATGACTATATTCAATTGGTTGAAATTCAGTTGTGTTAGGAGCAACATTTATTGCAAAAGCCGTTAAGTTTCCAATTCAAATGGCAATTTATTTACCAATGACAATTTCTAATTTTACTATTTTATATAAATTAATTACATCACGGCACAGCATTACTTTGTGGTGTGCGCAAAACAAGGCGTTAGCATTAATGCCATTTAAATTTAGAAAACGTAATTCTTCTAATAATTAAAAATTGTTTATATGTGCAAAACTTTTAAAAATCTAATAAAAATAAGACTTTTTATTAAAAATATTTGTGGATAACTAAACAGATATTATGATTTTGTTAATTTATATTTACTTATTATTTGTTAGTTGTAATATTATTAGTGAAATTTAAGTGAAGAGGAATGTGAAAAAATGTTGGGGAAAGTGGTTACATATTTAATAAAACAAGAAAACCAGTTATCAGATGATGAACGTATGCTGCTTTTATGTTTATATCGTCCAATTATTGGCGATAAAGCACATATGTTATATCTTGCTTTTACAGCACAAAATTTTGTTTTAGAATTAAATATTAAGTATCAATTAGACCATCTTTTATTATTATTACAAATGACATATGAAGAGTTTTTGACAGCAAAAAATAAATTAGAAACAATTGGATTGTTAAAAATGTTAAAACGCGAAAATGGTGCGCATCATATTTTAAAACCGCAATTACCTATTTCTGCAATTGCTTTTTTTGAAAATAAAATCTTAAGTGAGCACTTATTAAATATTGTTGGGGGTAAATGTTTTGCAATTATTAAAGCTAAATTTAGCGAAGCAGATTATTCTAATGTTACTAATGAACCAGCACCGCCACTAAATAGGACCAATGTTAATTTAGATTTTGTTTATATTGATAAGTACTTAGTAGCTAAAAACGCCAATCATAAATTATATCTCCCATATCGTGAAAAAATCATTCAACTAGCAAATTATTACCATGTTTTAACAAATAATCTTGCTATTTTTATTTATAAGAGTATTGAACTAGTTGAGCAAAAACGTATTTTTAATTATGAAAAATTTCAACATTTATTATCTGATTTTCATCAAAAAACAATTTTGAAAAAACAAATAACTGGAGAGCAGTTAAACTTAACTGTTAATGAAGAAAATGTTGTAAGGCCAACAAATATGTTAGAAGCAAAAATTAATGAAATGACATCAATTGATCCAATTGAATATTTAACTTTATTACGTGAAAACACAAAACCAACGCCAATGGAAATTGATTTAATTCGTGATTTAATTGTTAATTATTCGTTAAAGCCAGGGGTTGTTAATTGCTTAATTGAATATGTTTGGTTTAAAAATTCTCGTCGAATTGAAAGAAAATATTGTGAAAAAATTGCAAATACTTTTAATCAATTACAAATTGACACAGTTGATAAGGCAATGCAACATTTACGTAGTGCTTATGCGAAGACACAAAAAAATAAAATTGCAAAAGAAACAATTAAAAGTACTACTTATAAATTTAAAGAAACAACGGCGAAAGATAACATGGCAGCGTTAGAATATAATAAACTTTATGAACAAAAACGACAAAAACGAGAAGAAGAAAAGGTTGACCTTAACCAATTATTAGATGATTTAAAAAACTTATAAAATAATTTTCAAAAGAGGAGACACAGGAATGACAAAACTAAATTTGTTAGAACAAATTAAGAGTAATGAAGAGTTAATGCTTAATTTGCAAGCAATTGCTTTTGATGTTAATGATTATGAAAAGTTTAGTTCGCTCTTTGAAGAATATTTAAATAATTATCATTACTGTGAATCTAGTCCGAATTTATTATTGTGTCAACAACAATTTAAAGGTTATAAATATTATTTTAAAAAAGAAGCTGACAAGTTATTTTTAACACGGGTTGAGTGTAACCATACTATAACATTGAACGAAGTAAACAAAGTTAAAAATAATTATCTTTACTATGACTTTAGTGATGAGTTATTAAAACTTCGTTTAAATGATATTAAAAAAGATGAAAACTTCAATAATATGCATCAGATTATTGGTGAAATGGTTAAATTTGTTAAAGGACAACGCCAAAAAGGATTATATATTTATGGTGAACCGGGGGTTGGGAAAACTTATTTATTAATTAGATTAGCTAATGTTTTAGCAAATAATAATCGGAAGGTTGCTTTTATTTCAGTAATTAATTTAATTAACCGCGTAAAAGAGTCATTTAATATTTTTAATAACGAATCCTCGTTAGTTGTGGACTTATTACGAGCCGATGTTTTATTTTTAGATGACATTGGTGGGGAAACTGTTTCACCATGAGTTCGTGATGATTTATTATTTCGAATTTTAAATGATCGGATCAGCCGCCAGTTACCAACTTTTTTTTCTTCTAATTTTACAACAACTGCATTAACAACAATTTATGCTAATGTTAAAAATGAAATTGGTGATAAGGAAATTAATAAGGTAAAAGCGTTGCGGATTGTTGATCGGATTCGAGGACTGGCAACAGAATTAGAATTGATTGGAAGTAGTAGGAGAAGTGATAATGATTATGCTAAAGTATGAACTACATAAATATTTTTTTAAAGGATATGATCAAAAAAATAAGGTGCAAGATATTTTATATTTAGATGTTCAAAAATATTGATATGAACCACAAGTTGGGATTAAAGTAATAACAAAAGATAAAAAAGAATATCTAATTAAAAATTATTGATTTGATTATGATAAACCAGACCCAGATGATAAGCTTAAGTTTGAATGTTTTGAACGTGATTTACATCGAATTTTATTTTTAAATGAATGACAACAAGACAAAGAAGCATTTATTGATAAACATTATTTATCATTAGAAAAATTCAATCTTTTAAAAGAACAAAAACAAAAAATTCTGGCCGAATATTTGGCTGTGCATGAAACGCTAGCAAAAGATGATCCAGCATATCGTAGTTTAGAAGCTTCTTTTAGTTTATTAAAACATAAAACACGGCCAGAAATAGTACAAGAATTAACGGAAATGGCAGAATATTATGCAATGGATATGAAAGAATTTGAAAAGCTAAAGCAAGCAAATTCGTTGTTAGCTTTTGAAGCGATTGCATTAGATTTATATGGTGACCCATTATTATTTGAAGCAGCAGTTGATGATGAAAATGAGTTTTTAATTCACAATGAAGATTTCTAGTTTTTTGTGCTTGCTTTATTTGGATATTTTCTAAATTTCTTGCAAATTAAGGAACGAGGTTGTAAAATAAGAGTAAGGATGCAATGTTTTATTGCAGACTAAGTTATTAAACTAGTAGAGGAGAAAGAGTAGATGACAAAAATTGCAATTAACGGATTTGGACGTATTGGCCGTTTAGCATTTAGAAAATTATTTGAAGAAAAAAATGTTGAAATTGTCGCAATTAATGATTTAACAGATGCAAAAACATTAGCAACATTATTAGAACTTGATTCAGCCCAAGGGGGATGAATGCGTGGAAAAATTTCTTCAGAAGAAAATGCTATTATTGTTAATGGAAAGAAAGTAGTTGTTTGTGCAGAAAAAAATCCAACCGCTTTGCCATGAGGGAAATTAGGAGTGGATGTTGTTGTTGAATCAACAGGAAGATTTGCTGATAAAGCAGGAGCTTCACAACATATTACAGCAGGAGCAAAAAAAGTTTTAATTTCAGCGCCAGCAAAAGGAACTGATGTTAAAACGATTGTTTACAATGTTAACCATAAGGATATCACAAAAGATGATACTGTTATTTCGGGAGCAAGTTGTACCACAAACTGTTTAGCACCAATGGCTAAAGTTCTAGATGAAAAATTTGGAATTGAAAAAGGATACATGACAACTGTTCATGCTGTTACAAACGACCAACGTTTATTAGATTTAGCTCATGATGATTTAAGAAGAGCGCGCGCTGCCTGTTCTAATATTGTTCCAACTAAAACTGGAGCAGCCGCAGCCGTAGCATTAGTATTGCCACAATTAAAAGGTAAGTTTGATGGAATGGCGTTACGTGTCCCAACAATTACCGGTTCAATTGTTGACTTAGCAGTTGAATTGAAAAAAACAACAACAGTTGATGAAATTAATAATGCAATGAAAGCAGCTGAGTCAGAAACTTTTGGTTATAATACGCAACCAATTGTTTCATCAGATATTATTGGCGAATCACATGGATCAATCTTTGATGCCACATTAACAAAAATTATTGAAGTTGATGGGAAACAATTAGTTAAAGTATATGCATGATATGATAACGAAATATCATATGTATCACAAATGGTACGAACATTATTATACTTTGCAACAGTTTAATTAAAAGTAAGAAGCACTAAAAATTTTTTAGTGTTTTTTATTTTTTTAGAAAAATATATTTCTTATGTTATGATAATTATATATAAGAAACTAATCTTATAATTAATAAAACTGAATAATAATACCTTTTGCGTATTTATAACAGTGCTGTTAAATGGCTGAAGTATTGAAGGAGATTATTAAAATGAAGAATCCTATTTTAGAGAAACACTTTCATAATATTCGCGACCAATTAAAATTAGTCTTAAGTATTGAAAAAATTCGTGATTCCACTAATCCGATTCAATTGTTATATGACAATGTGCTTTGAATTCGAAATAGTGGTCGTGTTATTACTGAAGATGATTTTACATATCGATTGGAATTAGCGTTAGCTGACACCTATAAAACATTATCGCTGCGAATTGATTCCTTATTGTTAAATGCTAAAACATTATCTTTTAGTTATTTCAAAGAGAAATTAGATGTTAAAGTTTACAATAATAAATTATATAAACAGGCAACTAAGATTTTAAAGGAAAATTACGATAATCGTATTGATGACATTGATTTTATTTATATTGCTTATCAAATGACAGAATTGCTAGGAGAAGGCTTACGTAGTATTTCTTCTCGCAAACTAAGTGAAGTAACAAGATAAATTATTGTTAATGAAAAATAGTTATAATGATAACTATTTTTTTATTTATCTGATAAACAGAAAATGCGATATAATTTATATTAGCAATTATAAAAATGAGAGGGATATTATGAGTCAGAACAAGAAATTATTTTATGTTACAACCCCAATTTATTATCCAAGTGCCCAATTACACATTGGCCATGCTTATACAACAACCTTAGCGGATATTTTAAACCGTTATAAGAAGTTAGATGACTATGAAACCTTTTTCTTAACTGGTAGTGATGAACATGGTGAAAAAATTGAAAAGAAAGCAAAAGAAGCGGGTGTTACACCATTTGAATTTACAACAATGATTGTTAATAATTTTAAGTTATTATGAAATAAATTAGGCATTGAGTATTCAAAATTTATTCGCACAACAGATCAGGCTCATGAACAAGGGGTTCAAAAGATTTTTAGTAAATTATATCATAAAGGAGATATTTATTTAGGTGAATATGAGGGCTTATATTGTGTTAGTTGTGAGGAGTTTTTAACAGAATCACAATTAGATAAAATAACGCAGCAATGTTTGGTGTGCGGGAACAAACCAAAGAAAGTTAAAGAAGAAACTTATTTTTTTAAAGTTTCAAAATATAGCCAGTTTTTAATTAATTATTATAATGCTCACCCAACTTTTATTGAACCAGAAGCTAGAAAAAATGAAATGTTAAATAATTTTATTCTACCAGGATTAACTGACTTGTCAGTAACAAGAACAACTTTTTCGTGAGGAATTAAAACATTAGAAAATAACAAACATATTATTTATGTTTGAATTGATGCGTTATCTAATTACTTAACAGCATTAGGTTATTTATCAGAAGATGAAACATTATTTAATAAATTTTGAAATAACACAAATGTTGAAATTTTGCAATTATTAGGAAAAGAAATTGCTCGGTTCCATACCATTTATTGACCAAGTATGTTAGAAAGCTTGGGGTTACGTCAGCCAAATAAACTTTTATCCCATGGTTGAATTTTATTCAAAGATACAAAGATGAGTAAATCAATTGGTAATGTTGTTGACCCATTATATTTAATTGATCAGTATGGTCGTGATGTTTTAAGATTTTATTTAGGATATGAAATTCCAACTGATCATGATGGGAAATTTTCTTATGAAATGTTTTTAGAATCATATAATACTCATCTAGTCAATAATATTGGAAACTTAGTATCACGTGTCAGTAATATGATTAGCAAATATTTTAATGGGGAACTTTTATCGCAAGGAACATTAAAAAATGATTTAATTGATAGTTGTTTGTTAGCAATTAAAAATTATCAAATAGTAATGAATAATTATCAAATTGCAAAAGCATTAAGTATTGTTTTAGAATTATGTAATAAAGCAAATAAATATATTGAAGAAAGTAAACCATGAGAATTAGAAAAGAATCAAGAAACAACCCAATTACATACAACATTAGCAACGCTAGCTTATGTTATTATTGTTAGTGCCTTTTTATTACAACCAGTATTAATTGATCACGCGCAAAAAATTGCGGATTACTTTAACATTGATTTACAAAATTTAACATTTTCAACAATTTTAAGTCAAGAAATGATATATAATAAAAGGATAGAGAAAAAAGCAAATTTATTTGAACGTTTAAATGTTGAACAAGAATTAAAACGAATTGAAGCAGAATTAAATCAGTAAAATAATTTAAAGGAGGGATTTTAATGAAAGAATACGATGTAATTGTTATTGGGGCTGGACATGCTGGTGTTGAAGCAAGTTTAGTTGCTGCTAGAATGCAGAAAAAAACATTGTTAATTACTTTACATAAAGATAAAATTGCCTTAATGCCATGTAATCCCTCAATTGGTGGCCCAGCAAAAGGCATTGTTGTTCGTGAAATTGATGCTATTGGTGGTGAAATGGCCAAAGTTGCTGATGCGACTGCTTTACAAATGAAATTATTAAATTCTTCTCGTGGTCCAGCAGTATGAGCATTACGAGCACAATCAGATAAAATTAAATATGCAAAATATATGCAAACTGTTATTGAAAACCAAGTTAATTTGGAATTATATGAAGGAGCAGTGCAAAGTTTGTTGGTTGATGATAATAATGTTTGTTATGGTGTTGTTTTAAAAGATCAAACCCAATTTTTTGCGAAAAAAGTTATTTTAACAACAGGAACATATATGCAATCATTAGTTTTACAAGGAAAAGAAAAAAAGGCACAAGGACCTGATGGAGATATTACAACAGCGGGGTTATCAACACAATTAAAACACTTAGGGTTTGAATTATTTCGGCTAAAAACAGGAACACCCGCTCGTGTTCTTAATACTTCAATTGATTATACGAAAGCACAACCAGAACCAGGAACTGATATGAAGTTAGCTTTTTCTTATGCTACCAAAAAATTTACCCCGTTACAAGAACAAAAATTATGTTGATTAATTCATTCGACCCCAACCACGCACACTATTGTGCAAGATCATTTGCCTTTATCAGCAATGTATTCTGAAAATGTGAAAGGAACTGGCCCACGTTATTGTCCTAGTTTTGAAGATAAGATTGTTCGGTTTGCTAATAAACCTCGTCACCAAATCTTTTTAGAACCAGAGTCAAAGAGTTTAAATACAATTTATGTGCAAGGATTTTCAACATCAATGCCAATTGATGTTCAAGATAAGATGCTCCGTTCATTACCTGGTTTTGAAAATGTTGAAGTTTTAAAATGAGCATATGCAATTGAATATGATGCAATTGTTCCAACCCAATTGGCCCACACGTTAGAAACAAAACGAATTAAGAATTTATATACTGCTGGACAAATTAACGGAACAAGTGGTTATGAGGAAGCTGCTTGCCAAGGTTTAATGGCGGGAATTAATGCGGTATTGAGTATTAATAATCAAGAACCATTTATTTTACGTCGTGATCAAGCCTATATTGGTGTTTTAATTGATGATTTAATTACAAAAGGAACCGAAGAACCTTATCGGTTACTAACTTCTCGCGCAGAATATCGCTTATTATTACGAAACGATAATGCTGAAGAACGGTTAAAAAAATATGCTCATCAGTTTGGTTTAATTGATGAACAAAGTTGAAATGAATATCAAACAAATGTAAAAAACTATAATGAGGTAATCCAATTATTAAAAGATACTTATTTTACTGTAAAATCACCAATTATTCAAAAGTTAGCAACGTTAGGAATTGCCAATATTACGGAACGAATCTCGGGATATAATTTGTTAAAACGACCAAATATTGAGTTAAAATATTTAGAAGAGAAGTTACTACCTTTACAAAACTTAAAATCATTTTTAAAACAAAATCTATTAATTAACATTCGCTTTGAAGGATATATTAAAAAAGAACAAGAAATTGCTTTAAAAACAATTAAATTAGAAAATAAATTGATTCCTGCTAGTTTAAATTATGATTTAGTAGATAATTTGGCACTTGAAGCACGAGAAAAATTTAAAAAGATTCGTCCTATTTCAATTGGCCAAGCAAACCGGATTTCGGGGATTAATCCAGCTGATATTCAAATGCTTTTGTTTCATTTGAAGAAAATGGAATTTGAATCAAATAGATAAGAGGGTGAAGTATGAGATTATATAATACTTTGACTCGTGATTTTACAGATTATGGTCAAACAAAAAAAGTTAATATTTATGCATGTGGACCAACAGTTTACAATTATATCCATATTGGTAATGCGCGCGCTATTATTAGTGTTGATTTATTAGTTAGTTTTCTACAATTTCAAGGGATTGAAGTTAACTATGTGCAAAATTATACGGATATTGATGATAAAATCATTAATAAAGCTGTTATGGAAAATAAAACGGAACAAGAAATTGCTGAATTTTATATTCAAGCGTTTGAAGAAGATGTTACTAATTTAAATGTTAAAACGCCAACAGCGCGGGTACGGGTTACTGATCATATTAATGATATTGTTATTTTTATTCAAGCATTAGTTCAAATTGGGGCCGCATATGAAGTTAATGGTAATGTTTATTTTAATATTAAAGAATATCAAGAAGTTTATGGTTGTTTAGCTAATAAAAAGTTAGCAGAATTAGAAGTTAATGCACGGATTGAACATGATGCAAATAAACATAGTCAATATGATTTTGCTTTGTGGAAAAATACTTCGACAGGGCTTTCGTTTCCATTTTATGATATTAATGGTCAAAAATATCGGGGTCGTCCAGGATGACATACAGAATGTGCGGTTTTAATTGATAAATTTTTTAACCATCAAACAATTGATATTCATGCTGGGGGGATTGATTTGGTTTTTCCGCATCATGAAAATGAACGAATTCAATTTTTTGCTAAAAATAAAGGAAAAGAAATTAGTAAAATTTGAATGCATAATGGGCATTTAAATGTTGCAGATGAAAAAATGAGTAAATCATTAGATAATACTATTTTAGTTCGTGATTTTATTAAATCATATGGTGCTAATGCGTTGCGCTACTTGTTATATGCAACTAATTATACGCAACCTTTAAATGTCACTGATACTATTATTGGTGTTGTTCAAAATGAAATTGACAAGATTTTAAAGGTTTTGAAAGCAATTAATTTATTTTTAGCAGAATATGATTTAAGTTATAATTTAGAAAAGCACGGTGAATATGTTAAAAAGGTTCTTGCTGAATTAGCTAATAATTTAAATAGCCCTAATGTTTTGACAATTATTAGTCAGATGATAAAAATGATCAATACACAATTACGTAATAAAATGTTAGATTTGCAATTAGCTAGTGATTTTTATAATATTATTTTTAATATTATGAATTTTAATTTTAAATTACCGGTTATTAGTGGTGAAATTCGGGAATATTTATTGGAATGAATTAAATCTAAAGATAGCAAAGATTTTGTTAAAGCTGATGAGCTTCGTAAAGTTTTATTAGAAAAAGATATTTTTTAAACTTATGAAGACAAAAGAAATTAATATTGTTGGTGCTGGTTTAGCTGGTTCAGAAATTGCATATCAATTAGCAAAACGAGGATTAAAAGTTAACTTATATGAAGGAAAGAGCAAGCAAAAGAATTCGGTACAAAAATTAGAAACTTTTGCCGAATTAGTTTGTTCTAATTCTTTTCGTAGTGTGTCAAAAGAAAATGCGATTGGCATTTTAAAAGAAGAATTAAAATTATTGGATTCATTAATTTTAAAAACAACTTATGAAGTACAAGTACCAGGAGATGACGCTCTTAGTGTTGATCGTGAATTGTTTTCTACAAAAATTACAACAACATTATTGAATCATCCTAATATTTCTATTATTTACGATGAATTTGTGACAATTGACCCACAACAAGTTACCATTATTGCAGCAGGACCATTAATTAGTCCAAATTTTGAGACAGAATTAAAAAAGTTAATTGGAAACAAAGCGTTATATTATTATGATGGTTCAGCACCAATTATCACAAAATCGGGAATTGATTTTACGAAAGCATATTATGGGGCACGCCATTCCGAACAGAAAGATTATATTATTTGTCCATTAACAGAGCAAGAATTTGACCAATTAGTGACAGAACTAGTTAATGCAAAGCGAGTTATTATCCCTGCTTTTGAAAAATATTTTAGAGGTTGTCAACCAATTGAAGTTATGGCGCAAACATCACGAAAAATTTTGTTAAATGGTCCAATGAGTAGTAATAATCTTTTAAATCAATATGGTGAACAACCATTTGCTGTTGTCCAATTACGCCAAGATAATGTGATTGATAGTTTATATAATTTGGTTGGTTGACAAACAAATTTAACCTGACCAGAACAAAAACGAATTATTAAACAATTTATTCCTGGTTTAGCGGATGTTGATATTGTTCGTTATGGTGTTTTACATAAAAATAATTACATTAATGCACCAAAGATTTTAAATCAATATTTGCAATTTAAACAAAATAGTAACATCTTTTTTGCGGGTCAAATTATTGGTGTTGAAGGTTATTTAGAATCCGCGGCATCAGGGTTATTGTGTGCTTTAAATGTTTATCAATATATGATGGAATTGCCGTTAATTAAATTACCTTCAGAAACCGTTTTGGGTTCATTAATTAATTATGTTACTAATCCAAAACAGAAGGATTTAAAATCAATGAAAGCAAATATTGGGATTCCCAGTCTTGGAACCTAAATTTCCAAGTAAAGCAGCAAAAAACTTGGCAATTTATCAGCGAGCAATCGAAAAATTAAAAGAAACTATTAAAAAGTATCAAATTGAACTATAATATTTGTAAAATAATTTATTAATATTGGTTATGCATAATAAAATAGGAAAAGGAAGATAATATGCAAGAATATATATACATTTATGGAATTAATCCCGTTGTTGAATCCTTATTAAACCCAACAATGAAAGTTAATAAATTATATTTATTAGATCAAAGTAAAAATAATGATTATTATTTAAAATTAACCCAAGATCGCCATTTAAAGGTTGCTTTTTGTTCTTCTGATAAAATGACCACATTAGTAAAAACAAATAAACATCAAAATTTAGTGTTAGAAATTTTAAAACCGCAAAATTATTCGCTTGAAACACTAACTCAAGAAGCTTTGCAAAAGAAGCATCCATTTTTATTGGTTCTTGACCAAATTTCTGACCCGCATAATTTTGGTGCCATTCTTCGAACTTGCGATATGTTTAATGTTGATGGGGTAATTATTTTAGATAAACGGCAAGTTGATATTAATGCCACGGTTGCAAAAACTTCGGCCGGAGCTTTTAATTATGTTCCTGTTTCGCGGGTAAATAATTTAACAAATGCGGTTGAATATTTAAAAAAACAAGGTTTTTGAATTTATGCAACAAGTTTAACAACAGATGCACAAAAGGTGCACGAATTAAAATATGATACCCCTGTTTGTTTAATTGTTGGGAACGAAGGGACAGGGATTAGTCCCAAACTACTAAAACATTCTGATTTTAACCTTTATATTCCAACAACAGGTCATTTAGATTCTTTAAATGTATCAGTTGCGAGTGCAATTTTAATTTATCAAATTAAAATGCTACAGTAATAAAACAAATGGTAATTAGAAAGGAATTGATGCTTATTAATGAATATGAACTACTTTATTTATTTCAAGAGGGTCATAACAATAAAGCGGTAATTAATTTATATAAATTATATGCCCCCTTTCTAGAAGAGGTAAAACGACGAACGTTTTATAAGTATTTTGCTTTGCCAATTGAATTATCCGATTTAGAGAGTTTGAAGTATTTTTCTGTCCTAGAAAGTGCGAAAATGTATAATCCTCAGTCACGGAAAAAACTAAAAGATTTTATTTTTCAACGTTATACATGAGATATTCATAAGCAAATTCGCCAATGTTTAAATATGCGAAATCGCGTTTTGAATTATTATGTTAAACTAGCAAATGATAATGTTACAAACAATGAAGAATATTTTTCAACAAAAATTGCGCGTTTTGATGAACAAAAACAAGTTATTAAATTATTTTATCAACGGTTATCACCATTAGAAAAAGAAGTTTTTCGATTATGGTATGCAGGGGAAAATATTTATAATATTCATCAACTTTTAGCCCTAGATTATTGGCAAGTTGATAATGCAATGCAACGAATTATGCAAAAAACAAAGGATTTTTATAAAAATAATTAAATTAAGTATATCAATATTTTTATTAATATACTATAATTAAATATGGTGAATATTATGCGCGAAAAAATTATATTAGTATGCTCGGAATGTTTAAATCGAAATTATTCAACATTTAAGAATAAGATGACACAAAAAGAGCGGTTAGAAATAAATAAATTTTGTAAAACATGTAACAAGCATACGAAACATAAAGAAACAAGGTAGGTGTTCGCAATGACTAAAAAAGCGAAAGATGATAACGCAAAAAAAGAAATTAAACCAGTTTTAACAAAAGAAGAAAAAAAAGCGTTAAAGCTGCAAAAGAAAAATGAGAAAGCAGCGCTAATTTTTCAAAAAAAAGCAAGTAAAACAGCGCCAATTCAAATTGGAACAAAAAAAGAAATTACTGCACCAGAAATTGACGAAAATGGTGAGCCAATTAAAAAAGGTCTTTTTAAACGTAAACATTCCGATAAAAGTAAAAGAACAAATTGAAAATTAGCATTTCGTGAATTTCCTGTTAAAATGGCCAAAGAAGTAACAAGAATTCGTTGGACAAGTAAAGGTAGTTTAGGACGCAAATTTTTAATAACAATTTTATTTATTATTGCTTTTGCAATATTTTATTTAGTATTGGATTTAGTTTTACACCACTTACTAATCGTCGCGCGCATTATATAATAATAGTACGATAAGAAAAAATTAAAGGAGCAAAATAATGACAGAACAGAACACAATGACAGAACTAGAGGCAAATAATGATAACCTGGATAACAGTGAAGATTTCGATGATGTTACGAAGTATCCTGGAAAATGATATGTAATTAATTGTTATTCTGGTCACGAAGATCGTGTCCGTGATGATTTAATTCAACGGGTAGAATCATTAAATATGAAAGATGTTGTTTTTGATATTAGAGTTGTAAAAGAGACAGTACCACCCAAAAACGGGAAGACAATAGAAAAAAACGTTTATCCAGGATATATTTTTATTAATATGATTATGAATGATGAAGCCTGATATATTGTTCGAAATACAACTGGTGTTACCGGGTTTATTGGTTCATCAGGACGCGGGACAAAACCGTTTCCATTAACTGACCAAGAAGCAAAAACAATGCTTTCAAAATCACTAGCAGCTAAAAAAGCAGCAGCACAACAAGGGAAAAAAGTTAAAAAAGTGTTTGTTGCAAACTTTGAAGTTAACAATTATGTTCGTATTCTATCTGGAACTTTTGTTGATATGGAAGGACAAGTTACAAAAATTGATACTTCAAAAGGAATTGCAACAGTAAATTTAGAGATGTTTGGTCGTTTAACTTCCACCGAAGTTGATTTTGACCAATGTGAAAAGATTGGTTAAGAAGACATAACAAATTAGTAATAATTTTTGTTATGTTTTTTTCGCAAAAATGTTAAATTTAACATGATTAGTAGATTCTGCTTTTTTTTTCGCAAAATGCTATTATTGTTGCAAAACAATTATTAGGAAAGTATTTAATTCGTATTATTGATGGGAAAAAAATATTTGTAAAATTATTTAGACAGAAGCATATGATGGACCAAACGATGATGCTAATCATGGTTTTAACAATAAACGAAGTTTACGTAATGAAACATTATTTTGACAAGGTGGTTATGCCCATATTTTTATGATTTATGGGATGTATTTTTGTCTTAATATTGTTACTGATCAAGTTGATTATCCGAGTGCTGTTTTGTTACGAGCTGGTGAAATTATTCTTGATGAAACAATTCCTAATTTTATTAGTAAACCTAATTTAGCAAATGGTCCAGGAAAACTGTCACGTTATTTAAAAATTAATAAAACTGATGATGGGCTTAACCTTATCAAAAGTTCAACACTATATTTAGGGCAAGAAACAACGCCAAGTGTTTTTGACATTACAACAACGCCACGGGTTAATATTGATTATGCAACTAATTTTAAGTTAAAACCATATTGTTTTTATATTACCAATCATAAGGCAGTTTCAAAAAAGTAAGAGGTTAAAAATGAACAAAACAAAAAACACAGAAATTTGAAAAATTCATCCTGATTTTCCTTATCTTGAGATTAGTAATATGGGTCGTATTCGTAACAATATGACAAAGAAAGTTAAGGAACTAAAAAAACCAAAAAATACAAATTATTTTTTAGTTCGTCGTCGTGAAGAAGGAAAAACAAAAATAAAACCGCTGCATAAATTAGTTGTTGAATTATTTATTGGCCAAGTACCACCAAATATGACGATTGATCATATTAATGGTAATCCCCGCGATAATCGTGCTGAAAATCTTGAAATTGTGTCAAAACGTGAAAACACAATGCGGCAAATTAGAATGTGATCACATCCACACAGTTTTTATAATCGTAATTTAATTGAAGCTCATAGCGAAAAGCGTTGAATGTATCGCGATCAATTATACAATTGGATTGAGTTGTTAAAATTACTACACGCTCAAGGAATTATTTATTATCAAGTTAAATGAAGGGGCAGTAGCAGCGGGCGGATTGGTCAATTGCCAAACGGTGAAACCATTATGCGGGTAAAAAACATTGATTTTGACGATGATGATTTTTAAACAAACTATTATTTATTAAGATAATAATTTTTTTAAAAGGTAATGTGGGGGTTAAGGCCAACACTACATGTTAGGTCAAGATAACCATGGTAATTTAATTTAATAGCATCAGTTAAAGTTGCAGAAACACAAACATCTAATGCAACACCAACCAGGACAAGGTCTGTCACATTTTGTTCTTGTAAGAATTCATGTAAACCGTTCGAAATTTGATTATCATTGAAAAAGGCACTATAACTGTCAATGTCTTGTGCTGTTCCTTTTAAAATAATTTTATTAAAATAACTTTCTGGTAATTGATAAAGTTCGCTTCCTCAATTATTGGCAAGACAATGTGGTGGTCACTTTGTAAATGAACAGTAATCTTTGGGATGAAAATCTTTTGTGGCAACAACTAAATCTTTATTATTTTGAAACGTTTTAATTAACTTTACAATTTGATGATGAAGTTTTTCTGCTCCAGAAACATATAATGCTCCTTTTGGATTAACAAAGTCATTTTGATAATCAACAACAATTAACGCTTTTTTCGTCATTTTTAACTCTCCTTTTGAATAATTTTTATTATCTATTTATATATTAACAAATATCTTGTTATAATGTTAACGCAATTAAAAGTTATGAGGGGTTATGATGATCAAACTAATTAATGATTATTTTTCTGAGCTTATTATTAACCAACAGCAAGAAGAACAATTAGAACAATATTATCAATATTTGATTGAGCAAAACAAAGTAATGAATTTAACAACCCTTGTTAGTCGTGAGGATGTTTATATTAAACATTTTCTAGATTCAGCATTAGTGTTAAAAAATTATACGTTTGGTGATAAAGTAAAAGTTGTTGATGTTGGGAGTGGCGCTGGATTTCCGGGGATTATTCTGAAAATATTTTGTCCAACAATTAAATTAACGATTATTGAAGCATTAGAAAAACGTTGTTTGTTTTTGCAACGGTTAATTACCAAGTTACAGTTAAATGATGTTGAAATTGTTCATGCTCGTGCAGAAAATTACAGTTGACAACATTCTGAACAGTTTGATTATGTTGTCTCACGAGCTGTTGCTAATTTAGGAATGTTGTTAGAATTAGTTGTGCGAATGGTTAAAGTGCAGGGAAAAATTATTTGTTATAAAGGACCTAATATTGTTAACGAATTAGCAACAGCACAAGCAACATTAAAGGCCTTAAATTTAAAGTTAGAACAGACACAATATGAAAATATTCTTCCATTAGGAGAACGTAATATTTGTTATTTTATTAAAACCGCACCAACAGTAAAACCATATCCACGCAGTTTTAATCAAATAAAAAAATTCCCAATTGGGTAAAGTGTTATATAATAGTAGTATATAAAATTATTAGTTACAGAGCAAAGAGAGGAAAATTATGGGGAAAATTATTGCAATCACAAACCAAAAAGGTGGGGTTGGAAAAACAACAACTTCAATTAATTTAGCGGCGGGCTTAGCGCGAACTGGGAAAAAAGTTTTATTAGTTGATATTGATCCCCAGGGAAATGCGACAACAGGAACGGGGGCTAATAAAGATAAAATTCATGATGGGATGAGTATGTATGATGTTTTAGTTGGTCAAGTGCCGTTAAAAAATATTATTATCCCAGGCGTTATCAATAATGTTGATTTAGCACCAGCAACAATTTCGTTAGCGGGAGCAGATATTTATTTAATGGAAAAATTAGATGATAATCAAAGTCTGTTACTTGACCGGATTAAACCGATTCGTGATAAATATGATTTTATTTTAATTGATTGTCCACCGTCATTAGGATTAATTAATCGAAACGCGTTAGCTTGTGCTGATTCAGTTTTAATTCCAATTCAAGCGGAATATTATGCATTAGAAGGTTTAGCCCAATTGTTAACTTCAATTCGCTTTGTACAAAAAATGTTTAATAAAAATTTAACCATTGAAGGGATTGTTCTGACAATGTTTGATTCACGAACAAAACTATCATTTGAAGTAATGGCAGAAGTTAAAAAATATTTTAATGAAAAAGTATATCGAACGCATATTCCCCGTAATATTAAAATTAGTGAATCACCCTCACATGGATTAAGTATTTTTGATTATGATAAAGGTGGCGCCGGGGCAATTGCGTATGAAGAATTAACGAGAGAGGTGTTGGCAAATAATGGCAAACAATAAGAGTCGATTAAGTTCAAAGGGATTGGATAAAATTTTTGGTGAAGGAATTAACGATGTAATTAAAGAAATTGAAAGTAGCGATGAATTAAAAGCAACAGCAAATGAAATTATGCTAACAGAAATTTTTCCAAACCCACATCAGCCACGAAAAACTTTTAATGACGAAGAGTTGGCAGAATTAGCACAATCAATTAAAGCATATGGTTTAATTCAACCAATAATTGTTAAAAAAACAAGTAGTGGTTATTATTTAGTGGCGGGAGAACGTCGTAGTCGCGCTGCTAAATTAGCAGGGTTAACAAAAATTCCAGCAATCATTGTTGATTTTAATGATCAACAAATGAAAGAAGTGGCATTGGTTGAAAACATCCAACGGGTTGATTTAAATACGATTGAAGAAGCAAATGCATATAAGGAATTAATTGCGTTACTAGACTTAACCCAAGATGAATTAGCAAAACGAATTGGAAAATCACGGAGTCATATTACAAATACCTTACGTTTATTAACTTTACCAGCTGATGTTCAGAAATTATTATTAGAAAATAAAGTTACGATGGGACAAGTGAAACCGTTAATTAGTCTTCACATTGATAAGAGTGAATTTAAAAAGGTTGTTGATAAAATTGTCAGTCTTAATTTAAATGCGCGCCAAGTTGAAGAATTAGTTAAAACTTATGGGACAAAACCAAGTAAAGTTCAAGAAACTAATAAAAAAGATTCGGGGAAACGAACTGTTAATGAATTTTTAGAAAATAAAATTATGCGAAAATTAGGAACAAAGGTCGTTATTGATGCTGATAAGGTTGTTATTAGTTACCATGGATTAAAAGATTTAAACCGAATTTTAGAATTATTAGGTTTAACAGATGATTAGTTGATAGTAAGGAAGAAAAAAGATGGCATTAAAAATGGGGATTGTTGGTTTACCAAATGTTGGTAAATCAACTTTATTTAACGCAATTACAAATTCACAAGTTGAAGCAGCAAACTATCCGTTTGCAACAATTAATCCTAATGTTGGAACAGTTGAAGTTCCTGATGAACGCATGGATACTTTAATTAATCTTTGTGAACCAAATAAAGCAATTCGTAGTACATTTGAATTTTATGATATTGCCGGATTAATTGCTGGCGCTAGTAAAAGAGAAGGCTTAGGCAATGCTTTTTTACAAAATATTCGCGAAACGGATGCAATTTGTATGGTTGTTCGTTGTTTTGATAATAAAGATATTACACATGTTGAAGGAACAGTTGACCCAATTCGTGATATTGAAATTATTAATTTGGAACTAATTATTTCTGATCAAGAACAAATTCAGAAACGAATTGATAAAGTGGCGAAAAAAGCGCAAACCCTAAAACAAAAAGATGATGTTCTTGAATATGAGTTGTTATTAAAGTTAGCAGCAACATTAGAACAAAACAAGTTATTAAAAGATCTTGTGTTATCAGAAGATGAATTAAGAGCTGTAAAAAGTTTTAATTTATTAACAATTAAACCATTTATTTATGTTGCTAATGTCGCTGAAGATGATTTGAGTCAACGAGATAATGTTTATGTTGAAAACGTAAAGGCATATGGCAAACAAAATGGGATTGAAGTTGTTGTTATTTGTGCCAAAATTGAAGAAGAATTATCGGTGTTAGATGTAACTAATCGTGCTCTGTTAATGGAAGATTATGGTATTAAAGAAACAGGGTTAAATCAATTAATTAAAAAATCATATGCCTTATTAGGATTACAAACATTTTTTACGGCGGGAAAACAAGAAGTTCGTGCCTGAACTTTTAAGAAGGGTTCAACAGCACCAATGTGTGCGGGTCTTATTCACTCTGATTTTGAACGTGGTTTTATTCGTGCCGAAATATATTCATATGCTGATTTAATCAAATACGGTAGTGAAAAAGCGATAAAAGAAAATGGTCGTTTACGGAGTGAAGGAAAAAATTATATCATGCAAGATGGTGATATTTGCTTTTTCAAATTTAATGTTTAAGGAGAATAATAATGCGGATTGGTAATAGTTATGATTTACATAATTTAAAAGCAGGAACAGGATTACTTTTGGGAGGAATTTTTATTCCCTGTCAACATCAAGTTGAAGCTGTTTCGGATGGTGATATCTTGTTACACACAATTAGTGAAGCAATTATTGGAGCCTTAGGACTTGGCGATTTAGGTGATTGGTTTGATGAAACAAACAAAAATATTAATTCACAAGTAATTTTAAAGCAAGCACTAACTTTAATGGCTAAGCAAAATTATCAAATTGTTAATATTGATACAACGATTATTGTTGATGCGCCAAAATTAAAAGAATATAAAACAGCAATTAAGATGAATTTAAAACAATTATTACAATTAGAAGATGAAAATATTAATATTAAAGCAACAACAACAGAAAAAAACTTTACTAACATTATTCAAAGTTATACAACATTGCTGCTAGTTAAAAAAGACAATTGTTAGAAGTTAGAATGAGGAACTAAAATGAGTCAAAAGATTAGATTACGTTATGCACCAAGTCCAACGGGATTTTTACATATTGGGAATACAAGAACAGCTTTATTTAATTATTTATTTGCGAAACATTATCAAGGTGTTTTTGTTTTACGGATTGAAGACACTGATACAGAACGTAATGTTGATGGAGCAATTGCATCACAATTAGATAATTTACGCTGATTAGGAATTGAACCAGATGAAACAATTGATCGACCAGGAGCTTATGGGCCATATTGCCAGTTAGAACGGTTAGATTTGTATCAAAAATATGCTCAAGAGTTATTAGATATGAAAAAAGCATATTATTGTTTCTGCACCCCAACTGAATTAGAACAAGATCGTGAAGCGCAATTAGCGGCAGGACGCCTTGCTCCACGTTATAATCGAAAATGCTGAAAATTATCAGCAACTGAAGTTGCAACAAAATTAGCAAATAATACGCCATATAATTTGCGCTTTTTTGTTCCCGATAACACTAGTTATGATTTTGATGATTTAGTTCGTGGTTCGGTTCATTTTGAATCAAAAGACCTTGGGGATTGAGTTATTTTAAAATCAAACGGAATTCCAACTTATAATTTTGCAGTAGTAATTGATGATATGTTAATGGCAATTAGTTATGTTGTTCGCGGTGAAGAACATATTTCTAATACCCCTAAACAATTAATGATTTACCAAGCTTTTAATGTAACACCACCAATTTTTGCGCATTTAACTTTAATTGTTAATGAACAACATAAAAAACTATCAAAACGTGATAGTCATTTAGTGCAGTTTATTAGTCAGTATCGTACCTTAGGTTATTTACCAACGGCAATTTTTAATTTTATTAGTTTATTAGGATGATCACCATTGGGAACAGCAGAAATTTTTTCTCACGATGAATTAATTAAGTTATTTGATGAAAAACGATTTAGTAAATCGCCAAGTATGTTTGATGTTAAAAAATTAACTTGAATGAATAATTATTATCTTAAACAACTTAGCGATGAAGATTATCTTGCTTTTGTTCGACCTTTTTTAGCGCAAGCATTTGATTTAACAAAAAAAACCCCAGAATGAGTAAATATGTTATTATTAATTTATAAAAAAGAACTTCAATATGGTGCGGAAATTGTTACATTAGCAAAATCTTTCTTTGAACCAGTTGCGCAGTTAGCATCAGCAACAAGGGGAATGTTAATAGAATTAAGTGGTTATGAGACAATGATTGCAACTTTTAAAACACAGTTACATGAGTTATCAGATTGAACAGAAACAAATATTAAAGACCTAATTACGAAGATGGGTGATCAGTATAAAATGAAAGGAAAGAATCTATTTATGCCAATTCGAATTTTTACTTCTCATCAAGAACACGGACCAGAACTAGCAAAGGTTATTTATTTATTAGGAAAGGAACAAGTAATTAGTAATATTACAAAATTACAATAAAGATGATGAAATTACCCTTAACAATCCGGGATAGTGTTCATGGTGATATTGAAATTATTGAAGAAATTGCTGTCAAATTAATTAATACTCCAGAATTTCAGCGGTTACGTCGCATTAGTCAGTTAGCAGGGGGACAATATGTTTTTCCAAGTGCGTCGCATACGCGTTTTTCACATTGTATTGGTGTTTATCATTTGGTTAGTAAAATGTTAGAAACACCAAGTTTTCAAGAAATGTATAGTAAACATGAACAATTATTGGTTAAATTAGCAGGATTATTGCATGATATTGGGCATGGTCCTTTTTCGCATACTTTTGAAATGATTAATAAAATTACGAATAGTAATATTAACCACGAAAGTTATTCAACATTATTAATCAAAAGTCCAACATCAAATATTAATAAGATTTTAATTGAAGAATTTAGTTCAGATGAAATTAATGAATTATGTATGATTATTGAAGGAAAACATCAGGATAGTGTTTTATCATCATTAGTTTCATCGCAATTAGACGCTGATCGGATGGATTACTTATTACGTGATGGCCAAACAAGTGGTGTTGGTTATAGTCATGTTGATACGCAATGAATTATTCGGCACTTGTTTATTAAAGACAAAAAAATCATTTTTCCGTTAAAAGTTCAGTATGCAATTGAATCCTTTCTAATTGGTCGTTATCATATGTATAAACAAATTTATTTACACCCATTAAGCATTGGTTTTGATTTAACTTTTAAAATGATGTTTAAGCGTTTATGTGATTTATACCATGAAAAATATCCTTTTAAAAATAAAGATATTGTAACATTATTAAGGCCATTATTTGATGGTAAAATGATAAAAGCAGAAGAGTATTGTTTATTAGATGATTACACTTTATTTACTTATTTAAAAATGTTAGAGCAGGAAAATGATGAAATTTTAGTTACTTTAATTAAAATGTTAACAAATCGTCAGTTTTTACGAAAAGTAAATAATGATAAAAGAAATTTAGAAGAAATTAAAAATAATTTGATAAAAAAATATAAAAACCATTATAATTATTTTATGGTTGAATATAACCTAAAACCAGTTAAATTATATGATAGTGATACAAAACCAATTTATATTGATACTCCTGATGGTATAAAATGCATTATGGAAGTGTCAGAAGTCTTGGCATTTAAAAATAATAACAAAGAAACTGCAACAACAATTTGGTTTTCAATTGGTGAAAGATATGAAAGTAGTTAGTAAGAAAGGTTTAAATTAATGAACGATAGTGTAGAATTATTAGAGTTAGTGTATTTATGTTTAAAGAAAAAAGGTGGAAGTGATACTTTTGAAAATATTTGAAATGAGATTGCTTCACAAAGTGCTGTAATAGTACACGGAACAAGTAAGGAAGACGTTATTGCGGAATTATATACTGATTTAGTTTTAGATAATCGTTTTGTCTTAACAAGTGAAGGTATGTGAGGGTTGCGTGAATTTTTAAAATATGATGATATTAAAAAACAATATGATTATACTGATCAATTTGAAACAACAGAAGAATTTGAAGATATTGATTTAGATGAAGAGGAAGAAGATGAAGAAGAGGAATCATTGATTGACACTCTTGATTTTGATGATACTTTAGATGAAGATGATAATGAAGAGGATGATTTTGTCAAAATTGAAGTTGAGGATGATGAGTTGACAAATGATTATTCTGTTGATGATGACGATGAGACAGTAGCCGCTAAATTGGGTATTACAGAAGAAATTGACTGAAAAGCTCTTGAAAAGGAAATGGAAGAAAATAATTAATACCAAGATTGAAGAGTGTTAGAACTGACAACCCTGTTAATTTCTAAACTCTTTTTATTTGGGGATGAAAGGATGAAAATACGATGGCAAAATATATTTTTGTAACGGGAGGAGTTGTAAGCGGTCTGAGGAAAGGAATTACTGCTTCTTCAATTGGTGTCTTATTAAAAGCAAGTGGATTAAATGTTTTTATGCAAAAATTTGATCCATATTTAAATGTTGACCCAGGAACAATGAGCCCTTATCAACATGGGGAAGTTTTTGTTACAGCTGATGGTGCAGAAACTGATTTAGATTTAGGACACTATGAACGTTTTATTGATGAAAACTTAACAAAAGAATCAAATATTACTTCAGGACAAATTTATAAAAATGTAATTGAAAAGGAACGTCGTGGTGAATATGATGGCGGAACAGTCCAAGTGGTGCCACATGTTACTAATGAAATTAAAAAGAAGGTATATTATGCCGCAGAAACATCAAAAGCTGATATTATTATTACTGAAATTGGTGGTACTGTTGGTGATATTGAATCATTACCTTTTATTGAAGCAATTCGCCAAGTCCGAATGGAACAAGGTCGTGAAAATGTGATATATATGCACGTTTCATTAGTTCCGTATATTGCTGCTTCAAAGGAATCAAAAACAAAACCAACGCAACATTCAGTGCGAGAATTATTATCATTAGGAATTCAACCCGACATTGTTGTTGCTCGCGCAGAACAATTATTAGATGATAGTTTAATTGAAAAGATTGCTTTATTTTTTAATATTGAAAAAAGTAATGTTCTTGTTGCAACTGATGCTGCGAGTATTTATGAAGTACCAATGAAAATGTATCAGCAGAATGCGCAGCAAGTGATTAGTAATTTGTTAAATTTAAACATTACAAAAACAGATATTACGGAATGAAAGCGATTTGTTGAAAAAATTGAACATTCACAAACAACAATTGAAATTAAGTTGGTCGGAAAATATATTGAGTTACCAGATGCTTATCTATCTGTTAGTGAATCATTACGAATTGCTGGTTATGAAAATAGTGTTCAAATTAAAATTGATTGAATTAAAGCTGAAGATGTTACTGTCGATAATTATCAACAGTTATTTCAAAATGCAAAGGGAATTTTAGTTCCTGGTGGTTTTGGTAAACGAGGTTTTGAGGGGAAAATTTTGACTTGTCAGTTTGCCCGTGAAAATAAGATTCCGTTATTAGGAATTTGTTTTGGAATGCAAGCAGCAGTGATTGAATTTGCTCGTAATGTTTGTCATATTGAGGATGCAAATTCTTCTGAACTAGTTAAAACAAATAATGCTGTTATTGATCTGATTCGTGGCAAAGATAAAACAGAAGATATTGGTGGAACGTTACGATTAGGAAATTATAAAACAACTTTAGTTCCAAATACATTAGCTCATCAATTATATGGTAAAGATGAAGTATTAGAACGTCATCGTCATCGTTATGAGGTTAATAATGATTATCGTCAACAATTAGAACAAGCAGGATTAGTTTTTAGTGGCCTTTATGAGACAAAAAACTTGGTTGAAATTATTGAATTACGTGATCATCCGTTTTATATTGCTGCGCAATATCATCCTGAGTTTACTTCACGGCCAAACAAACCAAACCCATTATTTAATGGTTTTATCCAAGCGGTAATTAAGACTAAATAAAGAGAAAAAATGTAAAATCATTGAAAATTATATTAAGATTAAAAGGTAGAAAGGTTGGGAATAAGTTATGAGTGGTACAAATTATCGAACATTAGCGGTTGTTGGTAGTCAATGAGGGGATGAAGGAAAAGGTAAAATTACCGATTATTTTGCCCAAAAAGCTGATGTTATTGTGCGCTGAGCGGGTGGCGATAATGCTGGGCACACAATTGTGATTAAGGGAACAAAATATAAGTTAAGTATTGTTCCTTCGGGTGTTTTTAATAAAAATTCAATTAATGTAATTGGGAATGGTTGTGTTGTTAACTTACGAAAATTAGTTAGTGAAATTAATTATTTACAAGAAAATGGGTTTGACTGTAGCAATCTACGGATTAGTGATCGAGCACATTTAATTTTTCCATATCATATGAAAATTGATGAATTGCAAGAAGAATATCGCCAAAAAGATTCAATTGGAACAACAAAAAAAGGAATTGGACCTTGTTATCAGGATAAGGCCGAACGAATTGGGATTCGTTTAGGTGATTTGTTTGATGAAGCTGGATTTTTACAAAAATTAGAAAATAATTTGAAATTTAAAAATGAAATTTTAACAAAGATTTTTAATAGTGAAGGATTTGAACCAAAATTAATTTGAAAAGAATATTTAGATTTATTCCAACAAATTAAAACAAAGGTAACTGATACTTCAATTTTAGTTGATAATGCGATTTATGCCCATAAGAAAGTCTTATTTGAAGGAGCCCAAGGAGTAATGCTGGATTTAGACCACGGAACCTATCCTTTTGTGACATCTTCTAATCCAACAGCTGCATCAATTCCGGTTGGGGTTGGAATTGCCCCGCGTTATATTAATAATGTTATTGGAATTGTCAAAGCTTATAATACGCGAGTTGGAACTGGTCCGTTTCCATCAGAAATTTTCGGCGAAACAGAACAATATATTCGCGAAGTAGGACGCGAGTATGGTACTGTTTCTGGTCGCGCGCGGCGAATCGGGTGGTTCGATGGTGTTTTAATGAAACATTCATTACGAATTAGTGGTTATACTAGTATGGCAATAATGTTGTTAGATGTTTTATCATCAATTAAGGAATTGAAAATTTGTGTTGGATATGAATATGAGGGTCAACAAATTGATTATGTTCCAAGTACAATTAAAGAATATGAAGCATGTAAACCAATCTTAATTACAATGCCAGGGTGAGAAGAGGATATTAGTAAAGTGACGTCATTTGAAGAACTACCACATAATGCTCAACAATATTTAATGAAATTAGAAGAAATTGTTGGAGTACCAATTAGTTTATTTTCGGTTGGTCCTGATCGTGAACAAACCATTTTAATGAATGAGGGAATTTTCTAATGATTAATCGTTATGCTGTTTCAGAGTTGGAAGCAATTTGAAGTGATGAAAATAAATATAATACTTGAGCAAAAGTAGAGCTATTAGTTTGTGAAGGTTGAGCTAAAATTGGCTTAATTCCTCCTGGCGATATTAAAAAAATTAAAGAACATTTAACAGTAAATTTATCACGAATGTTAGAATTAGAAGTTGAAACAAAACATGATGTTGTTGCTTTTACCCGCATGTTGTCTGAAACATTAGGACCAGAAAAGAAATGAATTCATTATGGTTTAACATCAACTGATGTTGTTGACACTAGTCAAAATTATTTAATTAAAGTTTCAAATGAAGTTGTTAAAAAATCCTTGCATCTGTTGCAAACAGTTTTAAAATCGTTAGCCCTCTTATATAAAAAGCAACTAATTATGGGGCGTACCCATGGGATGTTTGCTGAACCAACTTCATTAGGATTAAAATTTTTACTTTGGTATGCAGAATTAGAACGAAACATCATTCGTTTTAATGCAGCAGCACAAGGGATTGAAGTTGTAAAAATTTCTGGTTCAGTCGGTAATTTTGCTCATGTTGAAATGGCGGTCGAAGAATATGTTGCACAACAATTAGGATTACAAATTGATCCAATTGCAACTCAAGTTACTTCCCGTGATTATCATGTTGCGTTGTTCACTAGTTTTGGGCAAATTGCTAGTTTATTAGAAAAAATGGCTTTAGAGTTTCGTCACTTTCAACGTTCAGAAGTTAGCGAAATTGCCGAAGGCTTTAGTAAAACCCAAAAAGGGTCATCTTCAATGCCCCATAAAAAAAATCCAATTAGTGCGGAAAATATTTCAGGATTAGCTCGTTTAATTCGTAGCAATATGAATGTTGCTTTTGAAAACAATTTATTATGACATGAACGTGATATTTCACATAGTAGTAATGAACGAATTATTATTCCTGACACATATCAGTTAGTTGTTTATTTGTTAAAACGAATGATTATTGTTCTTGAAGATTTAGTTGTTAATCCAATTAAGATTAATGAACATTTACAACAAGCGAATAATCTTTATTTTAGCCAAGTTGTTTTAACAAAAATTTTGAAAAAAACTAATTATTCGCGGGAAGAAGTTTATGATTTTATTCAAAAATGCACCTTACTTACACAACAACAAATTGATTTTAAAACAGTCTTGATTAAAAATGATGTTGCAAAATATTTAACATTATCAGAACTAGACCAGTTATTTGATATTAATTATTTTTTACGTAATGTTGATAAAATTTATCAACGGGTGTTGAAATAAAGAGGAGCGAAATTATGAAGTTAATTGTGGGTTTGGGTAATCCGGGTTGTGAATATAGTTATACAAGACATAATATCGGATTTTTAGCAATTGATAAACTAGTTGTTAAGTTTAATTTAACAAAACCTCGTAATGTTTTTAATGCTTTTGTTTGAGAAACAGCAATTAACAATGAAAAAGTTCTTTTTTGTCAACCGCAAACTTTTATGAATTTAAGTGGTGATGCCGTTTTATTAATTAAACAATTTTATAAATTAACGTTAGAAGATATCATTGTTATTTATGATGATAAAGATCTTGCCTTTAATGTTATAAAATTAAAAAAGAATGGTTCAAGTGCGGGGCATAATGGTATTAAAGATTTAATTCACAAGTTAGGTAGTGAAATTTTTTTGCGTATTAAGTTAGGAATTGGTAAGCATAATCAAATCCCGCTTCGCAACTGGGTTTTAGGAAAATTTAGCGCTGATCAGTTAGCAATTATTAATAATGACCTTCTAGAAAGAGTTTCTCAAATTATTTCCCAATATTTGGTTCAAGGTGATAGTTTTGATAAACTAATGAGTCTTTATAATGGCAAATAAAATTAAGCAATATGGTTTTAAAAGTAATCGGCCCAAAGTTTATTTAATTGCAACACCAATTGGGAACTTACAAGAAATGACATCACGAGCGATTGATGTTATTAAAAATAATGTTCAAAAAATTTATTGTGAGGATACTCGTAATACTTTAAAATTGTTAAATTATTTTAATCTAAAGAAAAAATTAGTTTCATTAAATAAAGAAAATGAAATTGAACGGTTTACAGAAATGATTAATGATTTAACAGCTAATTTATCGATTGCTATTATTAGTGATGCTGGTTATCCGTTAATTAGTGATCCGGGTTATTATGCTGTTCATAAAATTTTAGCGGAGTATCCTTATGATGTTGTGCCAATTAGTGGAGCAAATGCTGCTTTAAATGCGATTGTTAGCTCAGGTCTTAATCCAAAACATTTTTTATTTTTTGGTTTTTTAGATAAAACTAAAACAAAGAAAACTAATGAATTAGCACAAATTGCACAGCTACCATACCCAGTTATTTTTTATGAAGCACCACACCGTCTGTTAGAAACATTAAAACTAATTTTTACGGTGCTGGGTGATCGTCAAATTGCAGTGGTGAAGGAACTTACAAAAATTTATGAACAATGATATCGTGGTTCTTGCCAAGAAGTTTTAACATTTTTAGCAGAAGAAGAAAATGTTGCTTTTGGTGAATATGTAATTGTTGTTGATGGATTTACTTGTGAACCAAAAAGCATCGTTGCTGATGAAGTTTTAATTAATGAAATTGATCAATTAATTAAAAATAAAAATTATCGAGTTAGACAAGCAATTGATTTTGTTGCTAGCAAATATCAAATTAGTAAAAATATCTTGTATAATAAATATCATCATCACAAGCAGTAATATGTCAAAACAAATACAGATTAAAAATTTAATTTATTGTAGTCTTCTTTTTAGTTTGGAAATTATTATTTTAGCGTTAACTTATTTTTATAGTTTATTTCATTATCAATTAAATTGGTTAAGTTACTCATGATATTTTATTAGTTGATGGAGTGTTCAAACGGATTTATTAATTTTGTTATTTGCGTTAGGTGGTTTAATTTATTTTAGCAAGCAAAAATATTGTCATTTTGTGACAAACCATCTTTTTGTGTTATATATTAGACTTCTTGCGATA
>NZ_JXYY01000002.1:0-64359 GCF_016082235.1 Spiroplasma sp. hyd1 | reverse complement strand
GCTCAAAACTATCGTGGCGAATTACAAATTGTTACGAAACGAATGGCCAATGATGGCATTCGTAATTGAGTTGGACAATTGGATGAAAACGAGCAAAAGATTGTTGATTGTTTAATATCAAATCGTGAGTTTAGTTTTAATTTAATTTAGCAAAAAACTTAACAGCTTGTTAAGTTTTTTTGTTTAAGCATTTTAATTTTTATGGGTAATTGTTTATTAAATCTTGGTATCTTTTCTTTATTTATGTTAAAATCTAATAAATTAAGGAGGAAAAATAATTAATGTCATTTACGGTAATAAAACATCCCCTAATTTTAGATAAATTAACAAGGATGCGTAAGAAAGAAAGTAACTCAAAGGTGTTTAAGGAAAATCTAGATGAAATTGCCCAATTAATGGCTTACGAAATATTTCGTGAGATTGAATTAAAGGAATTTAAAATTGATACACCAGTAGCAAAAACAAAAGGATATAAAATTGCGAATGATATTGTTTTGTTTCCAATTTTAAGAGCCGGTTTAGGAATGGTTGATGGAATTATTAATTTAGTTCCAAATGCTAAAATTGGTCACATTGGATTATATCGTGATGAAAAAACACTAGAACCTCATGAGTATTTTGCTAAAAAACCAGAAAATATTATCAAGGCAAATGTTTTAGTTTTAGATCCAATGTTAGCAACAGGAGGTAGTGCTAATCTTGCAATTCAAAAGGTAAAAGAATGAGGAGCAACTAATATTAAACTAGTATGTTTAGTTGTTGCACCAGAAGGTAAAGCATATATTGAAAAACATCATCCTGATATTGATATTTATGTTGCTGCTTTAGATGAACGATTAGATGAACATGGTTATATTATTCCCGGTCTAGGTGATGCAGGAAACCGTATTTTTGGAACTAAATAAAAAGAATAAATTACATTGAAAAAAACATTTTAAAGGTGTAGAATATAAAATGTCAATAATAAGTTTAATTATGTTTTTGGGAATATTTGCGATATTGACGATTATATATTTGACTTTAAAACAGGACTGAACTTTATACTCGGGATTAGTCTTAGGGTATTTGTTTTCTCTTATAGGTTTCTTAATCATTTGCTTTTCGGGATGATTGTTAAGTATAAGTTTAAATAAGTACTTTTTTATCTTATTGTACCTAGTTCGCTTAGTTATTTATGCTATACCAATAGTTATTTATGCTAAGAATACTAGTTTTTTTAGTATATATACGGTAATTGTGGGTATTAGTCTTTGTCCTTTATCGTCATTATTTGTTAATATTAAATTTTCAAGTCATAAGCACAGAAAGGAAGGGATAAATGGTGATGAAAGTTAATTTTTGTCAACTTTTTGTAATGGATTTAATTCCTGATCCAAATAAAACTGGAATGGACGCATGAAGTTATACAATTTTATTACCGCAACTAGTAACGATAGTATTAACTACTTTTATTATTATGCTTTTATCAATTGGTTATTATAAACGGTTAAAAAAAATTGGTCCAACTGATGTTCCAACAGGCTTAGTACTTTTTGCTGAAATTGCAATTAAATGAGTTGAAAAGCAAGTTGTGGACTTAATGGGACCAAAATATAAATTCTTAACAGTTTATGTTATGTACTTATTATTGTATGTTGGTATTGGTAATTTAATGAGTGTTGTTGGATTTGATTCACTGGCAACAGCTTATACAGTGCCACTATCAATGGGGTTAGTTACTTTTATTGGAATATATTATTTTGGGATTAAATATCAAAAACTAATGTATTTTAAAAAATTTATTGTTAACCCATTAGAATTATTAACGCAATTTGTGCCGTTAATTTCAATTTCATTTCGTCTATTTGGAAACATTTTAGGGGGAACAGTTATTATTGCTTTATTTACCGCTTTAATGAGCTTTATTTGAGGACAAATTCCTTATATTGGGCCAGTTGATTTATTAGCGGGAGTATTTTTACCATTTTTAAGTATTTATTTTGATGTTTTTGATGGTCTAATCCAAGCGTATATTTTTTCTATCTTAACAATTGCGTATTGGGCGATGGAAATGCATACTGATGAAAAAACCGATAAAGAAAAAACAATTAAATTAAAAAAACATAAAAAAATAAAAAATGTTCAAAATGTCCACTTAAATAGGTAAAAAAGTATTAAAATAAAATTATATATTTTTAAAGAAGAGGAGAATTACAATATGTTAGATTTAATGTCAAATATGATTGGCGTATGATTAATGGCAGGAATTAATGATGGGTTTACCAAAGGAATGTCTTTATTAGGAGCAGGATTAGCTGCGATTGGATGTTGTGGTTCAGGAATTGGGCAAGGATACACTGGGGGGAAAGCAGTTGAAGCGATTGCTCGTAATCCAGAAGTTGAGGGGAAAGTTCGTACCCAATATATTATTGCTGCTGCTATTACTGAATCAGGTTCAATTTATGCATTAGTTATTGCGATTATTTTAGCATTTGTTACTGGTTAATAATTAATAATATTAAAAGAATTTTAAAACAGAAAGGTTTGGATGTCTTATGTTATGATTAATGTCAAAACCAATTGAGCCAGCAGAAATTATTAATCAACTATTTCCAAATTTATGAATTTTTATTGCTCATGTTATTGCAACAATTATTTTACTAATTTTATTATCAAAATGAGTATATAATCCATTTCGTAAAGCAATGCGTGCTCGTCGTAATAAAATTCGTGAATTAATTCAAGATGCTGCTGATAAACAAGCAAAAGCAACAATTGATCAGAAAGAAGCATCAAAATTGCTGACAACAGCAAAAGTAGAAGCTAATGGGATTCTTGCTGATGCGCGGACTGAAGCAGAAACAAAACAACATCAAGTGTTAGAAACAGCAAAAGCGGAAGTAGTTCGTTTAAATGAACAAGCACATAAAGAAATACAAAAAGAAAAAGAACAATATAAAGATGATATTCGAAAATCAATTATTAATATTGCGTTTAATGCAGCTGAACAATTATTAGAAAACGAAATCACAAAAGAAAAAAATGAAAAATTAGTAGAAGATTTTATTAAGGATTTAGACTAGAACATTATGTTAGTTAGTAGTGAAAAATTTATTGATAATTACGCTGCTGCTTTAATGGATTTAGCGCTTGAAACAAAAAAATTTGATCATTATTTAGAAGTAAGTAATATGATTGTTGAATTATTTAAACAAGATCCAGAATATGTTAAATTAATGATGAATGCTGATATTACTAAAGAAGAACGCAAAAAAATATTAGCGAAACCATTTCAGAAGGCGGTTGATCCGTTAATTCTAAATGCGCTTTTTTTATTAATTGACCGAGAAGCCTTTTGTTATGTTCGAAGAATTTTTAAGCGTTTGCGAAAAATTATTAATATTAGTTATGATGTTCAATATGGTAATATTTTTTCAATACAACCGTTAACAAAAAAACAAATTGAAATAATTGAGAATAAATTAAGTAAAAAATTTGGATATCATATTGAATTAGTTAATAAAATTGACCCATCATTACTTGGCGGTGTTCGCGTTAAAATTAAACATGAAATTATTGATGGTTCGATTGCGGGCCAATTAGAAACAATGCGCCAAAAAGCAATACATAATAAATAGAAGATGGGGTGGAAAAAGTGGCTTTAAATATAAATAAAATTTCTGAAATAATTAAAAAACAGATTAAAGAATATGGAAAGAAAATTGAAATTCATGAAGAAGGAACTGTTGTTACCGTTGGCGATGGAATTGCTTTAATTGATGGACTTGATAATGCGATGATGAGTGAGTTATTAATTTTTCCAAACGAAATTTATGGGATGGTGCTAAATTTAGAAGAAGGTGCTGTTGGTGCTGTATTAATGGGAGATGATACAACTGTCCGTGAAGGTGACCAAGTTCGTCGTTCAAGAAAAATTGTTGAAACACCTGTTGGCGATGCTCTATTGGGTCGTGTTGTTAATGCTTTAGGTCAACCAATTGATGGAAAAGGACCATTGAAAGCAACAAAAACAAGACCAGTTGAAAGAATTGCGCCAGGAGTTATGACTAGAAAATCAGTTGACCAACCGATGGAAACAGGAATTATGACAATTGACGCGATGATTCCAATTGGAAAAGGGCAACGGGAATTAATTATTGGTGATCGTCAAACCGGAAAAACAGCAATTGGAATTGATACAATCTTAAATCAAAAAGGAAAACATGTAAAATGTATTTATGTTGCAATCGGACAAAAAGCATCAACTGTTGCTCAAATTGTTGAAAAACTGCGTGCAGCAGGGGCAATGGAATATACGACTGTTGTTTCAGCAACAGCAAGTGAATTAGCACCATTGCAATATTTAGCGCCTTATACTGGTGTGACAATTGGAGAAGAATGAATGGAATCAGGCGATAATGTTATTATTATTTATGATGATCTTTCCAAACATGCTGTTGCTTATCGAACAATGGCTTTGTTATTACACCGCCCACCAGGTCGTGAAGCGTATCCGGGGGATGTTTTCTATTTGCATAGTCGTTTATTAGAACGAGCAGCGCGAGTAACAAAAGAATATGGGGGTGGAAGTATTACCGCCTTGCCAATTGTTGAAACACAAGCTGGTGATATTTCTGCTTATATTCCAACAAATGTTATTTCAATTACCGATGGTCAAATATTTTTAAATAATGATCAGTTTAATGCTGGAATTCGTCCTGCTGTTGATGCTGGGTTATCAGTGTCACGGGTAGGATCAGCGGCACAAATTAAAGCAATGAAACAAGTAGCGGGTTCTTTAAAATTAGAATTAGCACAATATCGTGAACTGCAAGCTTTTGCTCAATTTGGTTCGGATTTAGATGATACAACGAAAGAAGTATTAGAGCACGGAAAACGGGTAATTGAAATTTTAAAACAAAAACAATATGCCCCGCTTTCACAAATTGACCAAGCAATTATTTTATTAGCAGTTAATAAAAAAAGAATTCGTTGAGTTCCAGTTGATAAAATTCAGGAGTTTAAGGAAGAAATTATTGAACATTTTGATACAAAAGCAAAAAAATATTATGATGAATTAGCACAAGAAAAAGCTTATAGCGAAACTTTAATGACAAATATTGATCATGAAATTATTAGTGTTGTGAAAAAAGTTACTAACAAAATTGCAGATTATAATCCAGAACGATTTGGGCGAATTGAAGAATGAAATAAACTAGGACGATAAAAAAGGTTATTAAAAATGGCAGTCGGAACAGGTTTAAAAAAACAAATTACTTCAATTAATTCAACTTCAAAAATAACACAGGCAATGAAGTTAGTCGCTACCGCAAAATTAAAAAAAGTTGGAAAACGAATTTCTAATGCAAAACCATATTTTGCTGAAGTTTATACCGTTTTTAACGATATCATTAGTAAAGCGGATGATTCAATTTATCAGAAAAAAGGCCCAACTAAGGCTAGTATTAAAACTTGTTGAATTATTGTTAATTCAAATCTTGGTTTATGTGGTGGTTATAATATTAATATTAATAAATTAGTTTTAAAAGAATTGCGTCCAAATGATTGTATTATTGCAATTGGGTCAAAAGCAGAATCATTTTATCTTCATAAAGGTTTTAAAATTATGCATACGAAAAAAGACATTGATATTAATTTTTCATATGATGATGCTCGTGAATTTGCTCAAGAAATTCTATCTGGTTTTAATAGTAACACTTATGATGAAATTAAAATTGCTTATACAAAATTTATTAATAATGTTACTTTTGAACCAACCATCTTACAATTGTTGCCAATTGTTAAAGCAAGTAGTAAAGAAGAAACTAAACACCTACATGTTATTACTGAATTTGAACCAGACCCAGCAACAATTTTGGAAAATGCAGTACCAATGTATTTAAATACAATTTTATTTTCAACAATTGTTGAGTCACAAGTTTCTGAACAAGCATCACGAAGAGTAGCAATGGAAAATGCAACCGATAATGCTAACGCAATGTTAGAAAAGTTATCATTATTATATAATCGTAAGCGTCAAGCAGCAATTACTCAAGAAATTATGGAAATTGTTGCTGGAGCAGGCGCACAAGAAAATTAAGAGGTGATTAGAAAAATGGAGAAAAATGGAAAAGTAGTACAGGTATTAGGACCTGTTGTTGATGTACGGTTTGCCGAAGAATATTTACCTGAATTGTACAATGCGATTATGGTTGATAATAATGGAACTAAATTAGTTTTAGAAGTTGTTCAACACATTGGTGATGATACTGTTCGGACAATTGCGTTAGGACCAACCGAAGGAATGGTCCGGGGAATGGAAGTTATTGATACCAAAGCCCCAATTACAGTTCCTGTTGGTGAAGAAGTGCTGGGAAGAATGTTTAATGTGCTTGGGGAAGCAATTGATGAAAAACCGCAACCAAAAACAAAATTAATGCGACCAATTCACCGTGAGGCACCATCCTATGAAGAACAACAAACAACTGCTGAGATTTTAGAAACAGGAATTAAAGTTGTTGATTTATTAGTACCTTTTGCAAAGGGAGGAAAAATTGGATTGTTTGGAGGAGCCGGAGTTGGAAAAACTGTTTTAGTACAAGAATTAATTAATAACGTTGCAAAAGCACACGGAGGAATCTCTGTCTTTGCTGGTGTTGGTGAACGAACTCGTGAAGGTAATGATTTGTATTATGAAATGATTGAAGCTGGTGTTATTGACAAAACAGCATTAGTGTTTGGACAAATGAATGAAACACCAGGTGCTCGTATGCGGGTTGCTTTAACGGGATTAACAATTGCGGAATATTTCCGTGATGATAAAAACCAAGATGTTTTATTATTTATTGATAATATTTTCCGTTTTACGCAAGCTGGTTCTGAAGTTTCAGCCTTATTAGGTCGTATGCCTTCAGCAGTTGGTTATCAACCAACATTAGCAACAGAAATGGGAGCATTGCAAGAACGAATTACTTCCACTAAAAAAGGAAGTATTACTTCCGTTCAAGCCGTTTATGTTCCAGCGGATGATTTAACTGATCCCGCACCAGCAACAACGTTTGCTCACTTAGATGCTAAAGTTGTTTTAGATCGTGAAATTGCGGCATTAGGAATTTATCCGGCGGTTGATCCACTAGGAAGTTCATCACGATTGTTAGATCCATTAATAGTTGGTGAAGAACATTACGAAGTTGCACAGGGTGTCCAAGAGATTCTACAAAAATTTAAAGAGTTACAATCAATTATTGCCATTTTAGGAATGGATGAGTTATCAGATGAAGATAAGTTAGCTGTTGCCCGTGCAAGAAAAATTCGAAACTTTTTATCACAACCGTTCTTTGTTGCTGAGAAATTTTCAGGAAAACAAGGAAAGTATGTTCCTGTTGTTGAAACAATTCGTGCTTTTAAAGAAATTTTAGCGGGAAAATATGATGATTTACCAGAGCAACCGTTTTTATATGTTGGAACAATTGATGAGGTTATTAAAGCAGCAACTGCTTTAAAACATAATTAAAATGGCTAATCAAATTGCTTTAAAAATTATTACTCCACAAGGGGTAATTGTTGATAATCCAGTTGATATTGTGACAGTAAGAACAATTACTGGTTATATGGGAATTTTGTATGGTCATATTCCGCTTGTTTCAACGCTTACTCCATCAGAAATGTCATATAAAATTAATAATCAAGAGCACAAGTTAAACATTGGGGGAGGAATTTTACAAGTTGAACAAGAATTTGTTAAAATTCTAACTGATGAAGTTGAAGTTATTAATTAAATAAGAAAAAATAAAATCTCTTTTTGAGATTTTTTATGTTAATTATAGTAAAAACACGATAAGATAATAAGTAATAAGTAATAAGTAATAAGTAATAGGTAGTAGAAAGTGGGAATTCCTATGGCAGTAAAAATGATTGTTTGTGATATTGATGGGACATTAGTGACAGATAAAGAAAAAGTGATTCCATTAGCTAATATTGAAGCATTAAAAAAGGCCCAAGCCGCCGGGATTTTAGTAACAATTGCATCAGGACGAGTACCAAGTAGTCTCTATGATTATGCTATGACGCTGGGGATTATTGATAATTGTCAGTATGTTGTTGGTAGTAATGGTGGTGCTGTTTTAAATTTAAAAACTAATGAGTATGTTTATGATGAAATAATTTCATATGAAGATACGTTATGAGCAATGGCAATTGTCAAAAAATTTGGTTATGATTTTTATTTAGCTCCTCTTGATGAACAAAAGGCTTTTGTTTCACGGAAAAATGTTATCACAGAAGATACTTTTTTATTTCGTAACAGTGATATAAAACCAGAACTACTTGATTGAAATAACATTCCGCAAATGTGCAAAGTTGTTATTTCTTGTCATGATGAAGAAAAACAAAATTGATTACGTCAACAAGTTGCTGTTAGTGCCACGTTACGTACGGAGGTTACTGGCTATGGTTTTATTGAAATTATTCCAAAGAATGTTAATAAATGGCAAGGAATCTTGCGATTAACGGCGGCGTTGAAAGATAATGCAAATATTCACATTGACTGAGATGAAATTATGTGTTTTGGTGACCAAATGAATGATTATGAAATGATTAAAAATGCAAAATATGGCATCGCGTTAGCTAATGCGACACAACAATTAAAAGAAGTTGCAACAGCTGTTACGAGTAAAGATAATAATGCGGCAGGAATTGCAGATTACCTTTATCAAACTATTTTAAAATAGAAAATGAGGTCCAAATGTTAAAAATTAATGATCACGAAATTAAGTTAATTGTAACTGATGTTGATGGAACATTAATTACCGATCACCAAGAGTTACCCGTTCTTGTTCAAAATAAATTAATTGTTTTGCAAGAACAAGGGGTTTATGTTTCAATTGCTTCAGGACGAATGCCGTTGGGATTTGATAATTATACAACAGCATTAAAAATTAAGGATTATTCACAATATGTCATTGGAGCAAATGGATCATTAGTTTACAATGCGAAAAATAACAAAATTGTTTATAGTAATTTATTGACTGTTGATGATGTTCGTGCTGTTGTTACAATTTTATTAGAATACCAGTGTGAGTTTACTATTTCATATGAAAATGATAATACTTTGTATTGTGCTGGTGAAGTCCTTTTAAAAGCGAAGTCCGAGCCAGACGCTTTTTTAGATGGAATGAAAATAGCAAAACCATTTCAGTTTGATGAAATTAAACGCGCAAATAAAATTGTTGCAAAACATCTGTCGCGAACAGTTTTTCACGAAATGTTTCAGGTGTTGAAGCAAATGCAAAATATTAATGTTGAGCAATTATCAGATTATGGTTGTGATATTGTTCATGTTCAATCAAACAAAGGTGAAGCAATTTTGCATTTAGTTGATATTTTAAACCAGACCCAAAAGACAAATATTAAAATTGAAAATGTTTTATACTTTGGTGATAATTATAATGACCGTTCTGCTTTTGAAGTTTTGCCCTATGCTATTGCAATGGAACATGCCCCAACGGAAGTATTAAAACTAGCTTTTGATGTTGCTGGTAGTAATAATGCCGGTGGAATTTATCATTATTTAAATAAACTTGAACAAAATAATTAAAAATTACCGTTAAAATGCTATAATTTTCTTGATATTATAGTATGATTAATAAGGACATAAATTAAGTTAGAGAGGACGGTTTTAATGAGCCTATCAAGTATGATGCTTTTAGCAATTGATTCACAAACAGCTAATACGGTTATCTATGTTTTTGAAATTGTGGCATTAATTGTTTCAATTATTATGATTATCATTGGGTTGCTGCAAAACAAAAAAGCCCAAACTGGTTTAAGCGCTTTGAACGGTGGTAATGATGAATTATTTGCTAATAGTAAAGAAAGAGGATTAGACCGTACATTATCAATTTTTATGTTAAGCTTTGGATCAACATTATTAATTGTTACATTGTTGATAAGTTTATTGACCAAAGTGTTATTTTAAAAAAGTAGATTACTAATAATGGCATTAATTTTAAAGAGATTTAAAAATGTCTCTTTTTTCATTTAGGGGGGAAGTTGTATGTATGATCAAATCATTGCGATTTTAAAAAAACAAGCAAAGCCGCTTGATACAATTGAATTAGCACAACTATTGGCAATTAATAATATTGATGATAATAAGATGATGTTAAAAACTTTAGTTGAACTAGAAAATGATAATATTATTGCGGTTGCAAACCATAATCGTTTTTACTATTTAGATCCAAAAGTTTATTTACAAGGAGTTGTAAGTGTTAATAAAAAAGGATTTGGTTTTGTTAAAATTGGCGAAGGCCAAGAAGAGTATTTTATTACGCAAGATGATTTAAATAATGCATTAGATCAAGATTCTGTTTTATTTGTTTTAAAAAAACATAAACCTAATAATAATGCCAGAAAAATTGAAGCACAAGTTATTAAAGTTGTTAAACGAAATAATGAATATGTTGTTGGAGTTGTTAAAAAAAATCGTAATAATCAAAAGTATCTAGAAATTTTAAATAATAAATTAACACAGTATCGTGCTGAAATTATTGATTTTAAAGAAGCAATTGAAAATACAATTATTAAAGGGAGCATTGTCAATATTAATAGTAAGACCAATTTAATGCAAGTTAAGATTGCTGAAATTATTGGCAATGCTAATCAAGTTGGTGTTGATGTTTTAGCAGTCTTACATGAATTCAATATTCCCACTAAATTTAATGAGCAAGTCTTACGTGAGGCCAACCAAATTAAACAAGAGCTTGATGTAACAGAAGCATTAAAAAATAAATTACGTCGTGATTTACAAAATGAAATGTTTGTAACAATTGACGGTAATGATTCAAAAGACTTCGATGATGCAATTTTAGTTAAGAAAAATGCGAACGGGAATTACTTACTATCAGTTGCAATTGCTGATGTTGCACACTATGTTCCCTCGAATAGTGCCCTTGATAAAGAAGCCTTTGACCGGGGGTGTTCAATTTATCTAATTGATCGGGTTGTGCCAATGTTACCAGAAAAATTAAGTAACGGTATTTGTTCGTTAAATCCGTTTGAACCACGTTTAACATTAACTTGTGAAATGGAAATTGATGGACAAGGGCATGTTGTTACTTCAAGTATTTATGAATCTGTTATAATTTCAAAAGCACGGTTAACTTATGATGAGGTTAATAAATTTTTTCAAAATGAAAAAAACCAAATTCCTCTTGCGTTAATAGAGATGCTTTCTTTGGCCCATCAGTTGTACCAAATTTTAGCAAGAAAAAAACAACAAGATGGTGTTGTTGATTTTGATTTAGATGAACCGAAATTTATTGTTGATAAAAATGGTAAAATTAAAGATATCATTACTCGTGAACGTGCGGATGCTGAAAAGTTAATTGAAAGTTTTATGATTCGTGCAAACGAAACTGTTGCTGAAACAATTCACTGAATGGATTTACCATTTGTTTATCGTATCCATAATAAACCAAAACCAAAAAAATTATTTGATTTGTATACCCAGTTGTCTTATTTAGGATTAAATATTAAAGGTAAAATGGAAAATATTCATTCTAAAGATTTACAACAAATTTTAAATAAATTAAAAGACAAAGAAAACTTTAAAGTTATTTCAGCATTAGTTTTACGCAGTATGGAAAAAGCTAAGTATAGTCCAATTAATGATGGCCACTTTGGATTAGCGTCGTGGTGTTACACGCATTTTACTTCTCCAATTCGGCGTTATCCCGATTTAATTGTTCATCGATTATTAAAAGAATATTTGTTTCAGGCAAAAGTTAAAGTTACTGATTTGGAACAAACACGCGCTTTGGTTGGCCATGCCAGTCAGCAATCATCATTAGCAGAGTTACGAGCAATGGAATGTGAACGAGAAGTTGATAAGATGAAAGAAGCAGAGTATATGGAAAGCAAAATTGGTTATCAATATGATGGAATTGTGGCTGGTGTAACAGCATTTGGAATTTTTGTTGAGTTACCAAATACGATTGAAGGATTGGTTCACATTACTGATTTAAATGATGACTATTATCTTTTTGATGAAAAAAGTTTAAAATTAGTTGGAGAACGAAAACGAAAAGAATATTTTTTAGGAAAAAAAGTTCGGATAAGAGTTAAAAAAGCAAGCAAGAAATTACGACAAATTGATTTTGAATTAGTTAATTAAGCAAGGAGTTGATCATAATGTTAATAATTACAATTAATAAGCGTGCACGGTATAATTATGAAATTATTGAAACTTATGAAGCGGGCCTTGCTTTAACAGGAAGTGAAATTAAATCAATTCGAAATAATGATGTTTCAATTAATGAAGCATTTGTTATTATTCGTAAAAAGGAAGCATTTATTATTAATATGGTGATTGCACAATATAAATTTTCAACAGCTTATGTTCCTGATGCTGATCGTACCAGAAAACTACTTTTACATAAATCTGAAATTAAAAAGATTTTGCAACGAATTAAATTAGAACGACTAACAATGGTTCCATTAAAGTTGTATTTAAAAAATAATTATGCTAAATTGGAAATTGCTCTAGTTCGTGGGAAGAAGAATTATGATAAACGAGAACTAATTAAGCAACGTGATAATGAACGTTTACGTCAAAAGCGTTAATAAATAAAATAAAAAGTTGGGAAGGTTAGGGTTTGCGGGAGCTAGTGCCTTCCTTTTTATTGCGGTTTGTAGTATAATTAATATGATAATTTTTTTTAACTAAAAGGGGTAAATAATATGAAATGAGATCCACAGCAAACGATTGAAATATTAAAGGAATATGTTTATAGTAAAAATCGAATTGATGAATATCGTAATCGAGTTACCTTATCAAATTTACAATTGCCACCTTTTTATGTCAAAGAAAATAATAATCAGTCAATGTCATCAGTTGTTGTGCGCTTCATTAATGAAAAAGAAATTAAAAAAACATATGATAAGGAAACTTATCAATGAATTGTGACAAGTTTAGAAGAAACAATTTTAAATTCACTAAAAATGGCAGAAAATATTGTTGGTATTCATCGTCATGAAGATATTTATTTAGCATTATATGAAGATGATGGTGATTTAGATTATTTAATTGAAATTGCTAATTATATTAATACAACTGTTAAAATTATTGACTATACGTTATATGAAAAATATCAAACGGTAAAAGAAGTAAAAGTTGGAATTGGAATTGCAAATGATCCTTCCGAAGAAAAAATTTATGATTTAGAAGATAGTTTTTTAGTTCCCTTTGATGATGGCACAAAAGATAGTGTCCAGTTAGCAGAGATGTATGCAGCAGAAGTTATTATTTTTAATAACTTACCAGTTTGTATTGATGCATGAGTTTTTGTGAATTTAAATGATGAGAATCAGGAATTAATTCGAAAAAATTCTCGCCAATATTTTAATACTAAAATGCCACACCAACGATTATTTACTGATTTAGTTGATCCTAAGATTGGACTAGAAATTGAACAGGGAACATTACAAGTTTCAGAATAAGTTAAAACAATGTTATTTAAAGTTGTTCTAGCTTATTCTTTTTTATTTGATATTGTTATTATTTGGGTATAATCATAGGTAGAAGGAAAAGAGGGCAAAAATATGAAAGCATTAATTTTTAAAGGAAAAAATAAAATTGAATGAACAGAAACGACGGAACCAGTTATTGTCGAACCGACAGATATTATTGTAAAAATTGAAGGGTTTACTTTTTCACATGCCGATTATCGTCCTTATTTGGGCCAAGACGATAGTGTTGCTCTAAATACAATTATGGGACACGAAGGGGTTGGTATTGTGACTGCTGTTGGTGGCAGTGTTATTAATCTTAGGGTTGGTGATCGTGTCGCAATTGGTTGTATTACGCATTGCAACATTTGCCAGTGGTGTCTTCGAAAAGCTTTTGCAAAATGTGTTAATGGTGGTTTTATTTTGGGAACAAAAATTAATGGAACACATGCTGAATATGTTCGCATCCCATATGGTGACAATAGTGTAATCAAAATCTCTTCTACAATAAAGTTAGCTGATGCATTAATGCTTAGTGATGTTTTACCAACGGCTTATGAGAATGTTATTAAAAAAGTTGATTTTCAAAATATTAATAATATTGCAATTATTGGTGATGGTCCAATCGGCCTTGCAGTTCTTTTGTTAATAAATAAATATCATAAAGAAGTTGATGTCTATGGTCATCATAGTCGAAAATTAGATTATTTTGAAAAACTTGGAGCACATAAGGGATATGATAGTACTAAAACTAGTCTTAATATTAAATACGATTTAGTAATTGAATGTGTTGGGCATGATCGGGGAACCTTTGAACAAGCTCAACAAATGGTTAATTTTAATGGTACAATTATTACAATCGGTGTTTTTAATAAATCTGTTGTTTTTAATTTACAACAATTATGATACCAAAATATTACTGTTCACACTGGGATCTTAAATGTTTATACTCTTGATGAATTAGTTACAAAAATTGAAGCAAAGGAAATTTCACCAATGCAGTTAGTAACAAAAGCTTTTAATAAAAATCAAGTCTTACAAGCTTATGAAGCTTTTATGGACAAAGATATATTTAAAGTTGTGGTGAAATTATAGTACGAAATAGAATAGGGTGAAGTTAAAAATGGGTTTTTTCCAAAGATTAAAAGCAAAGCGAGAAGAAAAAAAACAAGTTAAATTAGAAAAAGCATTACGTAAAACAAGATTAACTTTTTCAAATGATATTAAAAAATTAGCAAATAAATATAAAGAATATGATGATGAATATTTAGAAGATTTAGAAGCAATTTTGATTGCTAGTGATATGGGAATGAACATGGTTTTGCAAATTACCGATCAAATTCGAAAAAAAGTGCAAAAAGGATGAAGCATTGATGATACTAATGATTATTTGGTCGAAGTAATTATGGATTTATATAATGATCCCAAAAGTAAACAAAACCAATTAAATTTAAAAGATAACCGTTTAAATGTTATTTTAATGGTTGGTGTTAATGGGGCTGGAAAGACAACAACACTTGCCAAATTAGCTAAACAATTTCTTGACCAAGGGAAAACTGTTTTATTGGTTGCGGGCGATACGTTCCGAGCTGGAGCTGTTGAGCAATTAAACCAATGAGCAATGCGATTAAAAGTTAATATTGTCAAACCAGTTAAAGAAGGACAAGACCCCGCCAGTGTAATTTATGATGGTTTAATAAAAGCAAAAAACGAACAAGTTGATGTCGTTATAATTGATACGGCAGGGCGTTTACAAAATAAAGTCAATTTAATGAATGAATTAGATAAAATTAATCGCATTATTAAACGAGAAATTTTTGATGCTCCGCATGAAACATTATTAGTAATTGATGGGGTGACTGGTCAAAATGGGATTTCACAAGCAAAGAATTTTTCAGAAGTGACAAATGTGACCGGGATTGTCTTAACGAAAATGGATGGAACTGCTAAGGGTGGTGTTGTTTTATCAATTAAAGATCAGTTAAATATTCCAGTTAAATTAATTGGTCTTGGTGAACAACCAGAAGATTTACAAGAGTTTGATATAGAACAATATATTTATAATTTGACAAAAGATTTATTTAATCATGATGAAGTGGATGAAGCATAATGAAAGATTTAGAAAAATCAAATGAATTAATTATTTTATATGATTTATATAATTCGTTATTAACACCTAAGCAAGTTAAGTATTTTGAATTATATTTTTTTGATGATTATTCTTTAAGTGAAATCGCTGGGCAAAAAAACGTTTCTCGTAATGCAGTTTATGATTCATTATTAAAAATTACAAACGCATTGCACAAATTTGAAAATAACCTACAATTAAGTTATAAACAACAACAACGTGAAGTTGTTTGTCAACAGTTTGATAAAATTGATGAATGTGTTCCATTAATAAAAAAATTAAAAGAAATTGATAATGATTAAGGAGAGGCTCGAATGAATATTTTAATGATTGGTGATATTTATGCTAAGACTGGTCGGATAGCAGTTAATAAGTATTTACCTTTACTAGTAAAAAAATACAACCTACATTTAGTTATTGCTAATGGTGAAAATACAACCCATGGGAAATCTATTTCAAAGCACCATTACAATGAATTAAAATCATATGGTATTAATATTATTACTTCTGGTAATCATATTTTTCGTAATCCTGAAGTATTAAATTATATTGAGGAAATTAATGACTTATTGAAGCCAGCAAATATGAATTCATTTACGCCGGGGAACGGTACTGTTAAAATTAAAATTAATAATAAGAAAATCCGGATAACTAATTTAATGGGACGCAGTTTTATGGACCCAGTTGATAATCCCTATGCTGTTTTTGAAGAAATTCTGGTAAATGATGATAGTGATTTACATTTTGTTGATTTTCATGCAGAAGCTAGTGCTGAAAAATTAGCATTTGCTTGAAATTATGATGGCATAATTACTGGTTTTTTTGGAACACATACGCATGTGCAAACAGCAGATAACCGGTTATTACCACGAGGAACAGGATATATTACTGATGTTGGAATGTGTGGAAGTTATAATTCAATCATTGGGGCTAATCCCACTGAAATTATTATTAAAGAAAAAATGGGGTTACCATTACGATTTGAACCAGCAGAAAATGATGATCAATTAATTTTTTCTGCTGCGTTATTAGAAGTTGATGATAAGACAAATAAAGCAGTTAAAATTGAACGAATTTTAATTCGCCCGGAAAATGAAGCAGACTTTTTGGAATAAAAGAAGGAGAAGTTAAATGACTAGTTTTATTAAAACAGATCTTATTATTGTTATTTGTGCCATCGTAGGGATTTTTCTTTGCTGTTATTTGCTTTTTCGATTTTACCGTCTTTTTAATAAAAAAGCCAAACCAGGACAAATTCAACTACCAGAATATATTGAAAATAAACATTTTCTTACTACTGATCAGTATGAATTAACAACATTGGGAACAGTTAATAAGGATAGTGAATATATTCTTTTGGCAGTGCATGACTTATATGGAGCGAAAGAGAATTTTATGGGATTAGTTAATAATGATGAGCTATTAAAAAACAAAATAAGTGTTATTACTTTTAACCAACGAAATGTCAAGGATAATGTTTCAGCGCGCATCAAAAATGTTGGGGTTTTAGTTAACGACATTTTTGATGTCATTACGGCATTAAAAAATAAATACGAACAGCAAAAGATTATTTTGTTATTAGAAGGTTTTTCGATTAGTTTAATTGGTTTATTGTTAAAAAAGCAACCATTAGTTGAAAAGGTTATTTTAGTTAATCCAGTTACTAATCATAAAGGAATTCGTTTTTCAATTACTAGTAAAATTGGTATTGGTATTGGTTTTATTTTTAACTTAGATAAGTTACTTAAAATCCACATTGATTATCAAGTTTTAAGTCAAAATGAAAGTTATAGTCAATTAATGTTGCAAAAAGAACAGACGTATTTTTTAAATCAAATTTTACAATTTAATTATTTAAATAAAAAACTTCTTAAACAACTTAATAAAATAAAACTAACCACTTTAATTGTTCAAGCAGAAAATGATAAATTTTATAATAATAAAAAAGTAAACTTAATTAACAATAAAATGATTAACATTGTCAAAGTTTCAGTAGCAAAGCATTATCTTTTTACTGATAAAAATATTGATCATAAAATTTTTACAGAAATTATTAATTTAAAACAAAATTAATTAATTTTTAAGTTATAATAAATATGTTGTCAAGTAACAACATAAAACTTATTTTGAAGTGGTTAGTACGCTAAACAATGATCCACTAGCAACCCTATATTTAATTAGAAGGTGCTTTTAGCAGGGCAAGATGATATGCTACCAATAAGATTTATTAGTTATTGAATAAAGTTAACTATTAATTTAAGTGTAAACATATTATTATTAATGCCACATTATTATGATGTGGTTTTATTTATGATTAAGGAGAAAAGGTATGAAGAAAGAGAAAATTTTATTTACTTCTGAATCAGTTTCAGAGGGACATCCTGATAAAATTTGTGATCAAATTTCTGATGCTGTTTTAGATGCTTGTTTACGAGAAGACCCGTTTTCACGAGTTGCTTGTGAGTGTTTTGTTACAACGAACCGTGTTATTATTGGCGGTGAAATTACAACAAAAACAAACATTGACTATGCAGCAGTAGCGCGAAAAGTGTTAAAAGAAATTGGTTATAATAATGCTGAATGAGGAATTGACTGAGAAACTTGCGAGATTGAAGTTTTAATTAAAACACAATCACCAGATATTTCCCAAGGGGTTGATAATTTTGGCGCTGGTGATCAAGGGATTATGTTTGGTTATGCGACAAACGAATCAGATAATTATATGCCATTAGCCATTTCGTTAGCCCATGCATTAGTTAAAAGAGCAAGTATTTTACGAAAAGAAGGAATTTTTCACGGAGCTCGTCCGGATATGAAATCACAAGTGACATTAGATTTAACAAATTCTAAAAATATTTTTATTGATACAATTTTAATGTCAATTCAACATGATGAAGATATTGATGAAAAGAAATTTAAAGGATTCGTTATTACCGAAATTATGGAACCAGTTGTGAAAGAATTTAAAATGAATTTAGATTTTAAAGTATTGATTAATCCAACTGGACGTTTTGTAATTGGAGGACCAAAGGGAGATGCTGGATTAACTGGCCGGAAAATTATTGTTGATACATATGGTGGTTATGCTCGCCATGGCGGGGGTGCTTTTTCTGGTAAGGATGGAACAAAAGTTGATCGTTCGGCGGCTTATATGACACGCTATGTTGCCAAAAATATTGTTGCAGCAGGATTAACTGAACGTTGTGAGATTCAATTATCTTATGCAATTGGTGTTGCAGAACCAATTTCAATTTTTGTTGAAACCTTTGGAACAAATCTGGTTTCTAATGATGTAATTTTAACGGCTATTAAAGAGAACTTTGATTTTCAACCACAAGCAATGATTGCAAAATTAGAATTACAAAAACCAATTTATCAACAAACAGCAACTTATGGTCATTTTGGTCGTTATCATAGTGAATTACCATGAGAGAAATTAGATAAAGTCCAAAGTTTAGTCAAATATCTGTTGGTTTCTTAAATTTTAGATATAATTAAAAGAAAGGAAATAAGGAGAAAGAACTAATGGAATATAAGTTAATTGCGCTTGATTTGGATGGAACAACAGCTCATCGAAATCAAATTTCAAAACAAAACATTGCTGCAATTAAATGAGCGTTAGCAAATGATATTAAAGTAATTATTGCCACTGGGCGTAGTATTGGAGCAATTCGAAAAGTGACAAAAAAATTAGGAATTATTGAAAAACAAATTCCAGTGATTGGTTTTAATGGTGGAATTATTTATGATTTTGCTAAGGAAAAGATTATTCAACAAAATGCTTTTACAAATGAAGAATTAATTACTGTTTTTAATATTGCTAATGAATATCGTATTCAATTATGAGCTTATTCTGTTGCTAATGATCATTTAGCCTATGTTAATACTAACCATGGTTTTATGGTGAAATGAATGAGTATTCATACAAAACGAAAAAGAATTTTAGTTAAAAATAGTAATACTTTGCACGACCAAGCATATAAGTTTGTTGTTAGTGGTAAAAAGGAAGCTGTTTTAAAATTTAAAGCAAAAATTTTAGTGAAATACGAGTTTAATGTTTTTGATTCATCATATTTAACAAATCAGAGTTTAAATTTAGAAATTAGTCCAAAAAATAGTGATAAAAAAGATGCTTTAGAGTATTTGACAAAGATATATAATATTCAGCCTGCGGAAGTTATTGCCATGGGTGATGGTTCAAATGATTATGCAATGTTAAAATGAGCAGGTGTTGGAATTGCAATGGGAAATGCAACAGATGATATCAAGGGTATTTCTGATGATACAACAGCCCATTATCGTCGTTCCGGAGTTGCTAAAGCAATTGATAAGTATTTTAAAAAGTAAAAAATATCAAAAAAGTATTGATATTTTTTTTGTTTTCCCTATAATTAATGTGGTTGTAATTTGAAAACAAAAAGTTTAGTATAACTAAACACAATTACAAAAAGGAGGGGTGCATATGTTACTGGGTGAGAAGATTAAGTTGTTACGTCAAAAAAGCAATTTAACAATTGAAGAATTAGCTAATCGCTGTGAATTAACAAAAGGTTTTATTAGTCAACTTGAACGAGATATTTCTTCGCCTAGTATTGTAACACTTCAAAATATTTTAGAAGTGTTAGGCACCAACTTAGCAGATTTTTTTAAACAAGAAAAAAATAAAAAGTTTGTTTATCAAGCAGATGATCATTATGAAGTTAAACAAGATAATTATCGCATTGAGTGATTAGTTCCGAATGCACAAGCAAACGAATTAGAACCAATTTTAATTCAGATTAAACCACATTGTGAATCCGAACGGATTTTACCATTTGAAGGTGAAATTTTTGGATATGTTTTAAAGGGGACAGTAATGGTTTATTCTGGACCAAAAGCACAAAAAGCACAAGCAAAAGATAGTTTTTATTTATATGGGAACAATCAACATTATTTAAAAAATGAAACAGCTGACATCGTTGAAGTATTATGAATATCAACGCCACCAACATTTTAAGTTGTTAGAAAGGAAAAAAATTGGAAAAAAATATTTTAGAGTTACGTAACATTTCAAAACAATATGATGGGAAAGTTGTTTTAAAAGGGATTAACTTAAACATTAAAGAAGGAGAATTTGTTACATTATTAGGTCCATCTGGATGTGGAAAAACAACAACATTAAGAATTATTGCTGGTTTTGAGCAACCAAATAGTGGTGAATTATTATTTTTAGGAAAAGATTATCTTAAAATTCCGGTTCATAAACGAGAGGTTAATACTGTTTTTCAAAACTATGCTTTATTTCCCCATCTAACTGTTTTTGATAACATTGCTTATGGTTTGAAAATTAAACGAATTAAATATGATGTTTTGGAAGCAGAAGTTAAAAAATTTCTTTTTTTAGTCGGACTAGAAGGTTTTGAAGATAAGTCAGTTGAATTATTATCAGGGGGGCAACGTCAGCGCGTAGCTTTAGCGCGTGCCTTAATTAATAAACCAAAGGTTTTATTATTAGATGAACCAATGGCGGCGTTAGATGTAAAATTACGGAAAAAAATGCAAGCTGAACTAAAAGCTTTACAAGGGGAGATTGGTATTACGTTTATTTTAGTAACGCACGACCAAGAAGAAGCACTAACAATGTCTGATCGAATTATTGTAATGAATGATGGTGCAATCCAGCAAGTTGGAACCCCAACTGAAATTTATAATGAACCAGAAAATATTTGAACCGCACAATTTATTGGTGATTCAAATATTATTTCAAATGCTATTTTCTTAAAAGATAATTGTGTTCAATTTGATGGAAAGAAATTTGAATGTCTTGATCGTGGTTTTGGTGAAAAAGAGGATCAAATTGATATTATGATTCGCCCCGAAGATATTGATATTGTTCCAGTCGGAAAAGGATTTTTTACCGGTGTAGTAACTAGTGTTAATTTTAAAGGTGTTCATTGAGAAATTATTGTTAAATGTAAAGATCGCAAATACTTAATTCATTCAACTGATAAAGTTGAAGAACATGACACAGTTGATATTTCATGACATGTTGAAGATATTCATGTTATGTGAAAAGAGATTGATGATTAAGAGGAGGGTATAATGGCAAACAAAGAAAAACCACCAGGGAAAGTTAAAACTTGATTTAAAAAACAAACTAGTCGTGCTAAATCACGTAGACAACATTTTGCTGCTTGATGTCGAACAAAATATCTCAACATTTCTTATCAGGCAAAACAAAGTAAATGATTTAAACGAGGGTTAAATCCAATTTTATGACCATACATTATTATTATGATTTTATTAATTGTTGTTCCGTTACTAATTATTTTATTATATTCATTTATTCAACCAACCGGAAATAGTTTAGTTTTTGAAATTAATTTTAAAAATTTTGTAACTTTTTTATCAGAACGAAAATTTGTAATTGCATTGCTCTTAGCACTAGGTTATTCATTTATTGCGGCTTTAATTGCAATTGTAATTGCATATCCAGTTGCTTATGTAATGGCCTTTTGTAAGTCAAAACTATTATCAAAAAATATTTGAATTCTTGTAACTTTACCGATTTGAATTAATATGTTATTAAAAATTATTGGATTACAAACCTTATTTAATATTATTGCGCCAGGATTATTGGGGACCCCAATTTCAGTTGTAATTGGGATGGTATATGCTTTTTTACCATTTGTGATTTTACCAATTTATAATAGTTTAGATAAAATTGATAAATCATTAATTGAAGCTTCAAAAGATTTGGGTGCAAATGGTTTTAAAACATTTTGAAAAGTTGTTTTTCGTCAATCAATTCCAGGAATTATTGCTGGAGGAACTTTATTGTTAGTTCAAGCAGCAACTTCTTTAATTATTGTTAAGTTTATGGGGAATGGTCGCATTAATTTAATTGTTGATGTAATTGAATCATATTTCTTTAAAGGCGAAAACTTTGGAATTGGAGCAGCAATCTCAGTTATTTTAGCAATTATTGTCTTTCTGATTATTGTATTATCAAACTTATTATCAAGATATTTTGAAACAAGAAAGGGGCGTCGTAATGAAAAGATTTCTTAAATCATCTTACATGGCATTAATCATGTTGTTTATTTATGTTCCAATTATGATTCTAATTTTGTTCTCATTTAACAGTGGGGAGAGTATGAGTATCTTTAATGACTTTTCTGATCGTTGATATAAACAACTTGCTAATGAACAACCATTTCTACAAAGTATTATTGTTTCTGTTTTTACCGCCCTTATTGCAACAGTTATTTCGGTTATAATTGGAACATTAGCAGCGATTGGTTTAAGTCGTGCCCGTAAGATTACACAAAAAATGACATTATCAATTACTAATATTCCGTTAATTAATGCCGATATTATTACGGCGGTTTCGTTAATGATGTTATTTATTGCCCTGGGAGCTAACTTTGGAATGCTTACCTTAGTACTGGCCCATATTTCGTTTGATGTACCTTATGTAATTATTACTGTTTTACCAAGGTTACGAAAAGTTGATCCAAAATTACTTGAAGCATCATTAGATTTAGGAGCAAAACCATCACAAACCTTACGTAAAATTATTTTACCAATTTTAAAACCAGCAATTATCGCTGCTGCTGCAATTGCTTTTGCAATGAGTTTCGATGATTTCATTATTTCATATTTCACCGGGGGTGATGATGTTAACGTTGCAACATTTATTTACACAATGAAACGAATCAAACCATTCATTAATGCATTTGGAACAATTTGTATTGCAATTATTGCTTTTGTTATTATTGGTTGAAATGGCTGAAATATTTATAAAATTAATTACAATCGTTTACGCCGCGAAATGTTAAAAGGAACATATAAAGATAAAGACATTATGCGTTATGAAATGAAATTAGCATTGCTTTATCATCAACTTAATACTAAAAAATTCCAAAGTGAAAACCAAAAAGAACGTTTACGTTGAAAAATTATTAAATTAGAAAAAAAATATGAAAAAACCTTAGTATGAATTAAAAATAAAAAACAAACTTTTATTGAACGCCAAGAAACTAAAGAGAACATTAACAAAATGTCACGAAAAAAATTTCGTTGATTTTTACGGAGTTGAAAACCATTATTATTAGCAGTCATTTCAGTTGGTTCCGTTGGATTATTAACGGGGGTTTATATTAGTAATAACATTTATGATTTGGCCGTTGCCAATTGAGGTGGTTATATTACTTCTGATTTAATTAGTAATTTTGAGAAAAAATATAATGTTAAAGTTAAATATAGTGTTTATGATAGCAATGAAACATTGTACAATAAATTATATACAACGCATTATGATGTTATGGTTCCAAGTGATTATATGGTCAATAAATTAGCCCAAGAAGGGCGCTTAGAAGAAATTGATTATCAAAAACTAAATGATGTTGATAAAAGTTTTAATATTATTAAACCTAATCCAACATATAATGAAAATAATTCAGGTAAATGAACAATTGGTAATCAGTATTTTAATGATTTAAATATTGATATTACTGCAGTAAAAGAAATTAATCCAGATTTTTATCAAAACTGTGTTGTTTCAACTATTGACCCAACACAATCAAAGTGTTTTGATAAAACATATGCGGCATCATTAAATAATGGTTTGTTAAATATCTTAAATGAAAATAAAATTAAAGGGACTGATAAGTTGGCAGGGCAACCTAATGCTGATGTTAAAACAATTGTAAATTATAGTTTACCATACTTTTGAGGAGAAGTTTCATTAGTTATTAATCCAACAAAAAGTAACTTAGATTTTTTACAAGATATTTTTGCTAAAGCAAATACTAACTTACCAGCACCAGCAAAAGGAAAATTTGGTTATAAACGTGAACAATGAGATCCTGCAACAAATCGTGATCAAATTGCTATTAATGAAGTAACTCACAATAATATTTATTCAAATGGTATTTCATGAGATATTCTTTGGCAAGCAGCAGCTAAAAAACGAGTTTTAGTAAATAATGATCCACGAAATTTATTTATGCTAGCAAATGAAAAAAATTATTTTAGACTAATTCCAAAAACACAAAGCCAAGTTGATGTTGATTATAATCAATTAACAACATTATTAAAAAACAATAATGTTGCTTTGATGAATGATGAATTACTTAATGCTGTTGGTGATGGAAACTTTGATTTTGCATTTATGTATAATGGTGATGCGATTTATGCTGACACATTATTTGCAAATAGTAGAAAAGAAGCCAGCGGTACAAAATTAATTATTACTCGTCCCCGTGCAACAACCCAGTGAACATCACAAACAACTGAAGGAACTAATATTTGAAGTGATAATATGGTATTAGCAAAAGATGCTAAACACAAAGATTTAGCTTATAAGTTTATGAATTATGTTGTTCAAAATGCAACAGCACTAACAGAAGAAGCAAATTATACTTCACCTTATCAACAAGTTATGGATTATGAAAATAATTACAACTATTATAGTAATGTTCATGATCCCGAATCAGGAACAATGGTTAACTATCGTCGTGATTATGTACCGGTGGCAAGATTTGATGAGACGCTTCAACAGTATATTGCTAAACCACAAATTTCCGACGGTCCATTTATGTTGACTGACTTAGATACTTATCTTTTAGATAAATATAATATTTTAATTGCTGGGAAGAATTAGAGATGTATCATCTCTTTTTTCTTGCAAGGAAAATGAAAAGACAATGATTATATCATAAGTTGAAAGCGGGTGGTTTTTGTTAAAAAGAAGGGATATTTTATTTTTACAATATTATTTGGTATTTTAGTTACTTTAATTTATTTTTTATTTTCTTGACGAATAAATGTTAATAATTTTGTAGAAAAAGACCTCCGAAAATATGATTACAAAATAATTTTTACAAATAAATATAATTTACCATTAGCACAACCAAAAGTAATTCCAACTCCTGTTTGAATTTCTGCGGAAATGGTTGGTTGAACAATTGAAACAATTTTATTAAATTATCAGTTTGATTTTAATGTTTTTGCTCCAATTCATAAAAATATTTTGCAAAAAAAATATCAGCAAATATCAACAATTGGACTAATTCCAACAGCACAATATATTAAATGATATCCACGGCAATTATTAACAAAACAACTTTTAAAACAAGTTTTAATTCCAAATTTTCTGCAATCAAAAGTTATCAAAATTTTGCAAGATAAAGTAAATTCTTCTAAGATTATCATTACTAAATTACAACAATATTTAAGTGGTAGTTATTTAAAATATTTTAATATTATTAGGTTGTTTTGTGTTTTTTAATCTAAAACAGATGTATTGTTTTTTTAAAAAAGCAGATTTTATTTTACTTGGAGGAATAATTCTTTTTAATTATTTACTTTTGATAAATAGTTATTATGCTATTTTAGTTATTTTTATTTTAGGTTTTGTTTTAATTTGACAACAACGAAGAATTCATTTATGAATATTAATTTTAGCGATTATTGTGTTAGCAATTTTATCTTATTATTTAAAGCAACCAAATTTTTATCACAATCAAATTGTTACTGGGCAGATTCAAAAGAAGGGGGTAGGTTATTATTATTTGCAAATTGGTTGAAAACAATATTTTTTGAAAACAACGCTTAATTTTGAGGTGCATAATCAAGTTCGTTTACAAGGATATTATTCGGCAATTATCTCATCATCTAATATTTATGAATTAAATCGCCACGCTTGATTAAATGCGAACAATATTTTTTTATCAATTTAACTTAACAAAAATAATAGAAGTTAAAACAGGAACTAGTATTCTTGCCAAAATAACAAATTTCTTTAATAATTATGATGATTTAACAAAGGATACAATTTATTTTATTTTGTTTGGTCAGAAAGCAAAAACAACACTTAATTTGTATAACGATTTTGTCAAAATAGGGGTCATTCATTTATTAATTGTTTCGGGATATCATATTAATATTTTATTTTGTTTTTTAGATAAATTATTTCAGCAAATTTTTCGAAAAAAAATTTATTATTATTTCATTTATGGTTTCTTACTTTTTTATTTATATCTTTTAAACTACTCTTTTGCAAGCGTTAAAGCTGTTATTTTATTAACCCTTTCATTGTTTAACACTCATTTTTTACAAAAAAAATTATCGTTGCACAAAATATGAGGATTAAATGTTTTCTTAGTATTATTATTTTTTCCGTATAGTTTTTTATCAAGTAGTTTCTGGTATAGTTTTACAGTAACATTATTTATTTTTACTTTTCAAACAAGGACAAAGCACTTTACTTTTTATCAAAAATTATTTTATTATAATTTTATGATTTTTGTTGTATTACTTGGTTGGACAATGTATTTTAATTATCATTTAAATTTTTCTAGTATGTTGTTTAATTTGTTATTAACACCAATTTTAGTGTTAATTTATTTCCTTTCATTTCTAATTATTTGCTTACCACCTTGTTATTTTGTTTACCAATATTTTTATTTGTTATTAAGGAACTATGTTATTCTTTGTACAAAAATTAATTTAGTATGAAATATTGGTGCTGTTAATATTGGTTATATTGTTTTATATTAGACTTCTTGCGATACCCTTTTTTATTAAAATATTATTATAAAATATAATTTATGAGGACATAAAAATATGAACAATAATAAATTTAATACTCTTAATGATAGAGAATGGTTAAGATTAACAGGAATAAAAAAATCCACTTTTAATAAAATGTTAGATATTTTAAAAGTTGCTGAAATAGAAAAATTTAAAAAAGGTGGTAAAACTAATAAATTATCATTAGAAAATAGATTATTGATGACTTTATTATATTGACGAGAATATCAGACTTATTTTCATCTTGGTAAAAGTTTTGATATTAGTGAGGCTAATTGTTATCGTAATATTAAGTGAATTGAAGATATTTTAATTAAAAACTCTGATTTTCAACAACTTGCTGGTAAAAAAGCACTAATAAATGATTATTTTAATGATAAAACTATTATTATTGATGCTACCGAAACTCCAATCCAACGCCCAAAAAAAGACAAAAACAATCTTATTCTGGTAAAAAGAAAAAACACACGATCAAAACACAAGTAATTATCGAACAAGAAACCAAAAAAATTATTGCAACAAGTTTTTCGCTCGGAAAAAAACATGATTATGCTTTATTTAAAGAATCAAAAATCCCAATTTTAAAAAATACCAAATTAATAGTTGATAGTGGTTATCAAGGAATACAAAAAAATCACAATAATGTTCTAATACCTACAAAGAAAACAAAGAAAAACCCTTTAAACAAAGAACAAAAGCAATATAATAGACTAGTTTCAAAAATGAGAATTATTATTGAAAATATTTTTGCTATTCTTAAAAAATTTAAAATTATTACAGAAAAATATCGTAATCGAAGAAAAAGATTTGGTTTAAGATTTAATTTAATTGCCTCAATTTATAATTTACAATTATTATATTTAACATAAAATATTTATTTAAAATTAAATAATTTAAATAATAAATTAATTTTTCGTTGTGGAAAAATATTAAATTTTTAAATAAAAAACATAATTAATTAAAATTATATTTTTCTATTAGTATCTTTTTTACAAATATTTGCAATTTTTTAACAAGTAATGCAAGAAGTCTATTATCTTATTTTATTAAGTGTTATTAATAGTATTGGGTTATGAAAAAAGATCCTTGCTTTTGGGTTAATACTTTTTTACTTTGTAGTAGTTTTCAAAATACTTTGTTTAATGCTAATTATTCTATGACAATGCTAAATGTTGGTAATGGTCAAACAATTGTTTTTCAAGATAACCGAACTTTAAGAACTGTTCTGTATGATGCTGGTGTGGATAGGGGTCGGTCAAAACAATTAGTAAGTAATTATTTACGATGAGCAGGAGTTAATTGAGTTGATGCTGTTTTTATTTCACATCAACATGATGATCATTATAATAATTTATTAGGAGTGCAAAATTATTTTTTAGTTAAACAAATTATTTATAATAATACTAAGTTAACAAGAATTAGATTTGGAGGAATGAAATTTACGGTTTTACATCGGTGGATTAATGACTCTGATGAAAATAATAATAGTTTAGTTGTTTTAGTTGAAATTAATAATACTAAAATTTTATTAACAGGAGATATTACTCAAAAAATTGAACTTAATTTATTAGAACAAGATTTGACAACAGCTACTTTATTGCAAGTTGCTCATCATGGCTCGGTGACAAGTTCTAATCTACTTTTTTTGCAAAGAATAAAACCAATGTTTTGTTTTATTTCTGGTGAAAAAACAAAACAACAAAAGTATCCTGCTGCAACAGTTTTACAAAATTTGCAAGCTGTTAATTGCCAAATTTATTTTACTGGTGGTAAAAGAAATCTTCAGTTTCATATTATTGATAAAAAAACAGTTCTCAAATTATTTTAAGTTAACATTTTAATTATTTGCTTTTATGATAAGATTACTTTAACATAGTTTTTAGCACAGTTTAAAGGAGTTTTAAAAGATGTTTTTAATATATGGGGAAGATGCTTTTTTAATTAAAATGCAAAAAAATAAAATTCTAAAGAAAATTAATCCAGATAATGAATATGATTTGCAAGAGTATAGTTATTTAGAAGATTCTCTTTTAACAATTTTAAATGATGCTAATACGATACCATTATTTTCTGAAAAAAGAATTATCATTATTAATGATAGTTACTTTATTACCGAAGAAAAAATTAAAACAAAAGTTGATAATAAAGAATATTTAACCCATTTAATGGAATATTTGTTAACTCCCAATCCAAGTACTTTCATTATTTTTATTTGCCCAGTAAATAATATTAGTAATCGTTTAAAAATAACAAAAAAAATGTTGGAATTAACTAGTGTTTTAAAAGCAACTAATTTATCATACAATGAATTAACAAAATTTATTGATAATTATATTGTTAAAAATAATGGAACAATTAAGCAAAATTTAATTAATAAAATTGTTGAATATTTACCAAATAATTTATATATTATTAAAAATGAACTAAAAAAATTACTTTTAATTGATAAAGTGATAACCGATGATTTAATTGAAAATAATATGACAAAATATTTGGATACGGATATTTTTAAATTGGTTGATGACCTATTAAAAAATGATTTAAATAATTTTCTAATTAATTATCATTATTTGCAAGAACGGGGATTAAGTAGTATTGCTTTGTTAGCTTTAATTACTAATAGTGTTATTTTTACAAGAGATATTATTGTATTATCTGCTTTAAAGAAAACACCATCCCAAATTGCTGAAATTCTACAAATTCATCCTTTTCGGGTTAAAAAAATTGCTGAACATATGCATAATTTTAGTATCAAAAAAGCAAATAATATTATTAAGGAATTATTTTGAATTGATTATAATATAAAAAAGGGTATAATAAGGAAAGAAATTAGTAGTGATTTGTATTTAATTAAATTATTTGATATAAATTAAACTATAGCAAAGAAAGACGAGGGAAACAAATGAAAGAAAATAAATTATATGCTCATATAGTTTATACATTATACAATACATTTAATGATGACAATATAAAGGCACAAGTAATCGTTAATCCAGAGTTTAAAAAATTAGTAATTCAGCAAATTTGTAACCTATTGACATTAGAAAAAGAATTTAATGCAAATTTAAATGATAATAAGTTTACTCTTTCATTTGCACAAGTCTTAGCCGATATTACCAATGAATCAGAAACAATTGAAAAAGTTGATGGGGCTACTTTTAACTCGTTAGATGAAGAATATGTTGAATTTGTACAATATATTGTTCAAAATTTTGAAGTTGAAAAAAGTTATATTACGAGAGAAAATGTGATTACAAATGAATTAATTGATGCAACAGCTGATTTTACTGATAAAAAAGCAGTTGAAAATGCACAAGATAAATTAAAAATTAAAACTAACGAAAAAGAATTAGATGAATTACGGGACCAAACAGGACCAACAATTGCTAGTGCGGGTGCTGCTATGGGCGGGATGGGACCTAACTTTCCTGATCCAAATAATTTTGATATGTCGCAGATGATGCAACAAATGGCTAATATGCCAGTTCCACCGCGATTGGATCCTCGTTTTTACTTTTATACTTCAAAACCAAAATATATGCCGCTTTTGAAAAAAATTGTTGCTGGTATTGTAATTCTGGCGTCGGTTTTATTAGTAATTCTATGATTTTTAACTTCTTATTTAAATATCCGCTTAGATACAAAAGTAATTGTTTATACAATTCCGGAAACAAAATTATCGATTATTGTTGGTGGAGGAGCAGATTCTGCCTTACATAATGGGAATAATAATTTTAGTAAAGAAGCATTTGCTTTTGGTTCGCAGTATAACTTCTCATTAATGTTGTCCGCTGGTTTACAAACATTTTCTGGGATTCTATCAATCTTACCGGGAATTTTCTTGAGCTATGAGTTATTAGGGAAAAAACGTTTTAAACGAGATAACTATGTTGTTCGTTTTTGACCAGTTGTGTTGTCAATTGTGATTTTATTATATTCTGCGTTATCATTAATTCAAGTTTTACTACCAAATATGGTTGAGAAATATTTTAATAAAAGCTCAGTTCCTAACAATGGAGTAATTATTAAAAACGACCCCGGATTAGACATTACTGGTGGGTTATTATTGCCAGATTCTGATTTGGCTGAAACAATTAAAAGTTTAATAAATGAAGTATATAATAATACAACTTATCAAGTTTTACGAATTTTTACAATTATTTCAATGATTATTGGTCTAATTGCTGGAATTATGGTTGTTATTTTAGCTGTTTTAGCACCTAAAGTAGATCGCAATAAATTGATTCGTGCTAATACAGAATATCAAAAAGCAGTGACAGCAATGATGAGTGGTCAAAAATACGAAATGGACCCAACGCTGTTTGATGATGAATTTAAAGATGACAATGTTTTTGAAAAAGATGACTCAGATCGTAAGAAAGATAATTAAAATAAAAAGTTTTCATAAATTAATTATGAAAACTTTTTATTTTAATACTGTTGTCTATTTTGAAAAAGGATGCGTAATTAATTTGCTTTAAGCATTAATTTACTTTTAACACGAGCAGCTTTATTAGCATGATAAATTCCTTTAGTAACTGCTTTATCCACTAAACTAATTGCTGTGCTAACTAGTTCTGTTGCATTTGCATCATTTGCATTGATTGCAAATTCTGCTTTTTTAATTGCAGTTTTTATTGAAGATTTAAAAGATTTATTTGCTAAATTAGCTTTTGCATTTGTTGCAACTCTTTTAATTTGTGATTTAATATTAGCCATGTTAGGTCTCCTTTCATTTTTTAAGACACAAAGGAATTATAGCAAATAGATAAAAAGGTGTAAAGAAAAGTAGTACTTTTTCTCGATAATTTATAACTTTTTTCTTGATTATATGTATAATAAAGGTAATAGGAGCTACGGGCATGAGTTATTATTATCAACATAAGTTAGGATTTTCTTTTCATGGTTTACAACGGATTCGGGAACGAATTCCACTTTTTAAGAATGAAAATGATTGAATCATTAAAGATAAAATTATTAAAATGATTGACAACTCTTCTGATCGGATTGAAACAAGGAGTAATTTATATATTAAATTAGATGATTTAGAGGGTAATTTATATGTTGTTGTTGAAAAACAACAGCGTTTAATTGTGACTGTAACACAAATAAGTCCAAAAAAATTACTTGATGTAATTACCCAAAATTAGGGTCTAAGTGTTTTCATGAGGAAGATGTGTTATAGTTAAAATATAGGCAAAGGAGAAAAGAAACTATGAAAGTGATTATAGGGAACGATCATACTGGTGTTGAGATGAAAAACGCAATTGTTAAATATTTAACAGATCAAAAACATCAAGTTATTAATTTAGGGACAAATAGTGATGCGGCAGTGGATTATCCAGACTTGGGTCAAGCAGTTGGTGAAAAAGTGATGCAAGAAAAAGATAGTCTTGGCATTGTCATTTGTGGAACGGGAATTGGAATTTCAATTGCAGCCAACAAAGTAAAAGGAGTAAGAGCAACGTTGTGCAATGAAACAAATTTAGCTAAATTAGCACGTGAACACAATAATGCAAATGTTTTGGCATTAGGGGCCCGTGTTATTGCTATTCAAAATGCAATTTGAATTGTTGAAACATTTTTAAATACTAGTTTTGATGCGGGACGTCATGCGTTACGTATTGATAAACTTAATAAACTGTAATTATTGTTATGAATAATTGAGATAGTTTAATTTTGTATCCTTTTTTAACAATATTAGTAATGATTGCTTATGTTATTGGTTTGGTTAAAAAAGGAGCAAAATCTTTTTGGCAATGAGTTTTTATTGTTCAGCATTTTTGTTTTTGATTAGCATTATCATGTACATTAACTTTAAACTATAATTTTATTATTTTTGATTTTGCAAAAAACATTACTTCAATTGCAATTTTATTTGCCGTTAGTACTTCGTTTTATGCTGCCATCTTTTTTATTCCAGGAGCATGAATTACTGCTTTGGTTCGTAGCCGGAAACTGTGATTGTGGATTTCATATGGGTTAATGCTTTTTGGAATTTTATTAGTTTTAATTTTGCCACATAATTGAGGGGCAATGATTATTTGTACCATTGCGTTTGGATTTGGTGTTTCAACCAATTCAATATGATATTTAAGTTTTAATGAAGTTTATTTATATCAAACTAATCCGTTTTTAACAATTGCTTTAAACTTACCAGTTGTATTTTTAGCTAATATGGCAGGAGCAAATTTTTTAATGTTTGTAAAAAATTTTAATCAAAATCCTTTAACATTACATTATGTTATTTTTGGAACTATTTTTGGTTTGTTAATATTTGCGATGATCTTTTGTTTTTATTTGCCAGAAATTAAGAGTAATATTGGTGCATTTCAGCCACCAGTATTAAAACAACTTCCGCCGTTTTCATAATGAAAAGTTGTTATTATTTTTGTTTTGTTATTTTTTGTCGCAATATTAAGAGAACTAAGTCAAGGTGATTTTTTAAACTTATTATTAGCTCAAGAAGCTTGGGTTAAGTACCATAACAAAATAATTGTCGAACAATATCTTCATTCTGTGCAAGAAATTTGGTGAATTGCACAAATTGTTGGTGCCGCATTAATATATCATTTTTTTTGTTAAAAAGGTTGGAATTAAAAATTCACTAATATTAGCATTTGCTATTTGAGGAGTATATTTCATTTTAGCCGCAACAATTTCAGTGCCAGAAGTTTTGTTGGGATTGCAAGTTTTAAATGGTTTTGCTTTAGGAGTATTATTTGGGGTTTTGTTTTCCTTAGCAATTATGTGGAATTATCGGATTCGAAACCGACCGGTAACTGGTTGTTTTTCGGCACTAAATTCTTTGATGACTTTTTTAGTTCAGTTTTTAATTCGTGTTTTTGCTGACAATCATTTTGGTATTTTTAATAATTTAGCGATAAATTGAAATTTACCATTTGTTGAAAACGATGCATTTTTAAAAACACTAAAAACTGTTATTTTATTTTTATATTTAGGATGTGCCCTTAGTTGTTTTGGATTAATTATTCTTGTTTATTTTACTGCTAAATTTATTAGTGGTGAGTATTATTATCCAAAACAAGTGGAAGTAAAATTAGCGGAATTAGTAGGAATGGTTGTTCCAGAACGGGTTGATCAAAAAATTGTCTTACAAGAATATTTACAAACAAAAAAAGAAGTTACATAATAACTTCCACTGCTTTAATGTCAGGCATTTCTTGTTTAACAATTTGTTCAACGCCATCTTTAATTGTTGAATCAATTAATTCGCAGCCAACACATGCCCCAGCTATTCGAACATAAACAACATTATCTTTAACTTCGACAAATTCAATGTCCCCACCATCTTGGTTAATATAGGGGCGAAGATTATCGATAATATCTTTTGCTTGACTTGTTTGTGTCATTTTATCACCTTCATTATTTATTATATCATTATTATTTTCTAATAAAAGATTGTTTAATTTATTATGGATAAGTATATAATTAAGTAAGGATTCAATTTGAATTTTTATCTCATACCAAAATTTTATAGGAGGACTAATGGAAGAAAAGAGTTTTAGTATATATGGCCTGTCTGCTGGAGTTAAGTTAGCAGATGAAATTTGTAATATGTTAGGTGTTAAAAGAGAAGAAATGGAAACTATTCGTTTTGCTGATGGAGAAATTCTAGTACGAGCAATGAATTCAGTTCGTGGCAAAGATGTTTACATTATTCAATCAACATCATGGCCAGTTAATGAAAATTTGATGGAGTTATTAATTGCAATTGATGCTTTAAAACGCGGAAGTGCACAAAGCATTAATGTGATTATTCCTTATTTTGGTTATGCGCGACAAGACCGTAAAGCGCGTGGCCGTCAACCAATTACTTGTAAGTTAGTTGCTAATATGTTAACAACAGCAGGGGCAACAAGAGTGATGACTGTTGATTTACATTCACCACAATCAATGGGATTTTTTGATGTTCCTGTTGACGATTTACGTTCAACACAAGAATTAGCAACAACAATTATTCGTAAATTCGAAGAAGATCATATTACTGAAGAAGTAACAATTGTTTCACCAGACCATGGTGGATTAGTTCGTGCTCGTGACGTTGCTAATCGGTTAGGGAGTTTGGCCGGGAATATTGCGGTAATTGATAAACGTCGCCCAAAACCAAATGTTAGTGAAGTTCAATTTGTGTTGGGAGATGTTAAAGATCGAATTTGTTTTATTGTTGATGATATGATTGATACAGCAGGAACAATTTGCAATGCCGCTAAAGCTTTAAAAGAAAATTGTGCAAAAGAAGTATACTTATTAGCTTGTCATGGTGTTTTTTCACCACCAGCAAAAGAACGATTAACTGAAATCATCAATAATGGAACTGTCAAAAAAGTTATTGTTACGAATACAATTGATATTAATAGTGACCGTCTCTTTGATGGGTTAGAAGTTATTTCAATTGCTAGCTTAATTTCACAAATGATTAAAGCAATGATTGAAAAACGTAGTTTATCTGATGTTTATCTACAATGTAATGAAAAAATTAAAAAATTAGTAGAAAAAATTAAAGGAATAAAATAACAGTCATTTAATATATTAAATAAAAATAAGATACTAAAATAGTTATTAAAAAAGTTTAAGGTTAATTAAAAAATAGACCTTAAACTTTTTAATTTTAATATAGTAGTTTTCTAAAACCTACTATATTTTGTTATTTTACTTTATTTCAAGTTTTGTAATTTGCTCTAACTAAAAATGATAATGTTGTACGACTATATTGTCGCACATAACCTGGATCATAATCAAAGAAGGGGCCATTATTTGTGATTTGATATTTTTTACTATTGTTTGGTTGTTTTATTTTTACTTCCTTCTTTTTCAAATTAATGCTTTTTGCTTTGTTAGTTTCTGTTTTGTTTGGTTGTTTTGCTTCCTTTTTAGTTGGTGCTTGATGAATACTTTCTTGCTTTGAAATTGTACGACCGGCATAGTTAGTTTTTTTAATTTTTTGTGTAATTCGTTTATGTTTCTGTTCATTAATATACTCTAATTGTGAAGGCGGTTTAACTTGCTGTGGTTTAATTGCAACAATTTTTCCTTCTTTTTTATTATTAGTTTTTTTGATTGTAATTTGTTTTGGTGTTTTTGGCAATTCCAAAGTTTGACCGGGAGTTAAATTTTTTGTAATTGATAAAAGGAGTTGTTTTTGATCTTGTGTTAGTCCTTTTTTAAAACGTAATAATCTTTCAATCGTTGGTGCATTTAAGCGCATTGCTAATAGTTCATTTAAAATCTTTTGATTTTCTACAGTATATTTTTTTTGTTGTGATAGGGTTGAAGTTGTTGTTAATTTGTTTGTACTCATTTTGTTCCTCATTTTTTACATATATTTTTACGATACCATATTTTTTAACAATCTGGTATGCTTTATAAGAATTTTTTAAAATTGTTTTTTAAATGTTGTTACATTTAACAATGCCAAAAAATTAAAATTTATTTACAAATTTTAAAAAATAAAAGAAAAATTTCTTGCAATTTATTTTTACATCGTGTATTATTTTAGTCAATTTTTTATATTGATTAATACCTCCTTTTATGTTAATATTAATAAATGAGTGTAATTATTTAAGAGGGGTTATTTTAACATGAATAAAGATACTGAAAAAGATCTTAGTGAAGATATTGATCCAAACGCTTCGCCTGATCAAAATGAAATTGTTAATCCTAAATCTGAGAAAAAACAAACTACGGATAACATTAAATATGGACGTGCAACATTTGGGGGAATTTTTAAAACAGAATTATATAATTCTATTGCCCGTGATAAAAAACATTTGCTGCGATTTTTATTAATTTGTTTTATGTCTTTTTTGTATGGAATTATTTGTATTACTGGAGTTTGAGATCCAGTTGCTAATATTTCAAAAGTACCAATGGCAATTGTAAACCGTGATGATGCAACTTGTGTTGCTTATGTTAATAGTAAAGGTGGAACTGAATTTATTGACAATGCAGTTAAAGTTGGTTATTTAGAAGCAAAAAGCTCAGAAGAATGTAATGGGCAAGCAAGCAAATGATACCAAAGTGAAGGATTTGATCCAAATAAGTATGAACTTAATTATCGTTATTCTTCATTGGTTGATAGTGTTATTACTAATAATAACAAATATGATGAAAATTCAAAAACTTTAACAACATCAATTGGTGATATTGCAACAACAATTAAATATTTAAAAGAGACAGAAACTAGTTTTACTCCAAATAGTAAATACTGAGTGCAACTAAAAATTCCAACTGATTATTCTTTAAATACTTATAAATTAATGCGTGGATTAGCTCAAATTGGTGAACCAAATTTTACTGATGATGATGAAAACGATTTCTTTAAAACAATGGATTATTTCAGTGCTAATAAAATGAAATTTTGAGCGACATATGAACATAGTTTTATGATTGGTAATATGATGAATATGTTACAAGCGGGTTTTGGAAGTTTAGCTAGTAGTATTCTAGCAACATTAGCACCAGAAACAATGTTTTGATTAGCATCACGACAAGATCATGGTGAAAGTTCAAATGGTGGTGGGAGCTCTCATTTTGGTGAGTATTATATTATCCCCAAAAATATGTATAATTTTATCATGGCTGTTGTTCAAAACATTAGCACATATGATTGTGATGGGAAAGTATGTCAGGGACCAAAACCAAATGAGCCATCAAACTTATATAAAGCGTTACAACATCTAAAACAAAATAACCCTAAATTATATGAATCCGTTAACAAAATGTTTGGTCATATTAAAAACGATGTTATGATTTCTGTTGGTGGGATTATTGAATTAAAAATGGCGGATATTTTACCGCTTGCTTTTCAAATTATGTTTCCTGATTTAGGAAGCCCAAAAGATAATGACCCAAGATGAGAACAACGTGTTTACTTTTCAGATTATAAAACAAAATTATTATCTGTAACTCAATATTTTTTAAATAATGTATCAAAATCAACTAGTGTTAATAAACATATCCAAGGTTATGAATTTGGAACTTATGGATATGGATTAGGATTATATTTTATTTCAATTTCATTGTGAATTGGAGCTATTACGCAAACATTTATTTATCGTAAAAAAGTTATACGCCTAATGCAAAATGATATCAACACTATTTTTCAAAATGATTTACAATGTTGATAACTTCCTATGCCCAAACGCTATTGTTATTCTTAGGATTATTAGCTGTTGGTTATGGAAAATTAGGATCACCAATTGTTTATATGCTGATGTGGATGATTGTCACCGCGACCGTCTTAACAACAATAACCCAGGCGCTCTGGTACTCAATGCCAGATGATAATGTCGGACGATTCTTATCTATTATCTATACTGTCTTTAATTTAACGGCCGGGGGAGGAAGTTTCCCAGTTATTTTACAAAATGGCTTTTTCCAAGCAATTAGTTATATTGTGCCATTTAAATATACGATTTTTGGAATGAGTAATATTGTCTATGGAATTGCATCTAACGAGGGAATTATTAGCATGTATAACAATGAAATTTTAGGGTGTTTTGGAGCATTACTAATTTTTCTAGCAGTCTTTTTAGGAATTGGTTTAGGAACGGCATATATTTATCGTCGAATTGAAATGTTTGGAACATTTAGCTTAAAAGAAATTTATGAAACAATGGATAATATTGATGCAACAAAAGAATTTGTTAGAAGTCGTCGTGTTATTAACAATTTAAGTGTTGAATATGCTTTATTAATTAAAAAATATATTGATGAAAAACATCGTGAACAAAAAATTAAAGATTTAGAAGATAAAATTAATTCATTGTATAAAGATCCTGTTGTTGTTCGAATTAAAAAATTAGAAGCAATGATTGAAATGTATCGAAACCGTTTTGAAATAATTAAGCAAAAATATGTTATTTTAGTTCAAAAAGCTGAAATTACAAATGATAGTTATGATATTCGTAAATCACAAAGATTAAAAGAAAAATTAGAAACTTTAGGCGAAAAAATTAAGGCAGCACGAAAAGAAATTGAAATGCTGAAAACTAATCCAAATTATGAACGTATTCTAAAATTACGTGAACAATTTGATAATTTAAAAGACGAATATAATTTTGCAACACGAACAATTAATGACAATAGTTCAAAGCTAAAATTACGAAAAGTATATACTTTACGACAACAATTAACATATATTCAAAATAAAATTGATGAGTTAAACAGTAATACAAAGAAAACAGTTTTTGATAACCCACGTGATAAAAAAAATAATAAATTAATTNTTCAATAGACTTCTTGCATTACTTGTTAAAAAATTGCAAATATTTGTAAAAAAGATACTAATAGAAAAATATAATTTTAATTAATTATGTTTTTTATTTAAAAATTTAATATTTTTCCACAACGAAAAATTAATTTATTATTTAAATTATTTAATTTTAAATAAATATTTTATGTTAAATATAATAATTGTAAATTATAAATTGAGGCAATTAAATTAAATCTTAAACCAAATCTTTTTCTTCGATTACGATATTTTTCTGTAATAATTTTAAATTTTTTAAGAATAGCAAAAATATTTTCAATAATAATTCTCATTTTTGAAACTAGTCTATTATATTGCTTTTGTTCTTTGTTTAAAGGGTTTTTCTTTGTTTTCTTTGTAGGTATTAGAACATTATTGTGATTTTTTTGTATTCCTTGATAACCACTATCAACTATTAATTTGGTATTTTTTAAAATTGGGATTTTTGATTCTTTAAATAAAGCATAATCATGTTTTTTCCGAGCGAAAAACTTGTTGCAATAATTTTTTTGGTTTCTTGTTCGATAATTACTTGTGTTTTGATCGTGTGTTTTTTCTTTTTACCAGAATAAGATTGTTTTTGTCTTTTTTTGGGCGTTGGATTGGAGTTTCGGTAGCATCAATAATAATAGTTTTATCATTAAAATAATCATTTATTAGTGCTTTTTTACCAGCAAGTTGTTGAAAATCAGAGTTTTTAATTAAAATATCTTCAATTCACTTAATATTACGATAACAATTAGCCTCACTAATATCAAAACTTTTACCAAGATGAAAATAAGTCTGATATTCTCGTCAATATAATAAAGTCATCAATAATCTATTTTCTAATGATAATTTATTAGTTTTACCACCTTTTTTAAATTTTTCTATTTCAGCAACTTTTAAAATATCTAACATTTTATTAAAAGTGGATTTTTTTATTCCTGTTAATCTTAACCATTCTCTATCATTAAGAGTATTAAATTTATTATTGTTCATATTTTTATGTCCTCATAAATTATATTTTATAATAATATTTTAATAAAAAAGGGTATCGCAAGAAGTCTATTGTATATTTCATCTTTTGTAATTTTCGATAACTTATAATTTTTATCTTTTTCAGCATTTAATTCTTCTAATTGACGTTTTAATTTAGCAATACGGTCTTCAATATGATGATTAACTTGGGTTTTATTTGCCTCTAAATCTTTAATATCATTTGCCAATATTAATAATTTTTCTTGGCAAATTGCAACTATTCTTGATTCTGGTTTTGTTTGTTTTAAATGATTTAAATGTTCTTTTTCTAGATTATATTAGACTTCTTGCGATACCCTTTTTTATTAAAATATTATTATAAAATATAATTTATGAGGACATAAAAATATGAACAATAATAAATTTAATACTCTTAATGATAGAGAATGGTTAAGATTAACAGGAATAAAAAAATCCACTTTTAATAAAATGTTAGATATTTTAAAAGTTGCTGAAATAGAAAAATTTAAAAAAGGTGGTAAAACTAATAAATTATCATTAGAAAATAGATTATTGATGACTTTATTATATTGACGAGAATATCAGACTTATTTTCATCTTGGTAAAAGTTTTGATATTAGTGAGGCTAATTGTTATCGTAATATTAAGTGAATTGAAGATATTTTAATTAAAAACTCTGATTTTCAACAACTTGCTGGTAAAAAAGCACTAATAAATGATTATTTTAATGATAAAACTATTATTATTGATGCTACCGAAACTCCAATCCAACGCCCAAAAAAAGACAAAAACAATCTTATTCTGGTAAAAAGAAAAAACACACGATCAAAACACAAGTAATTATCGAACAAGAAACCAAAAAAATTATTGCAACAAGTTTTTCGCTCGGAAAAAAACATGATTATGCTTTATTTAAAGAATCAAAAATCCCAATTTTAAAAAATACCAAATTAATAGTTGATAGTGGTTATCAAGGAATACAAAAAAATCACAATAATGTTCTAATACCTACAAAGAAAACAAAGAAAAACCCTTTAAACAAAGAACAAAAGCAATATAATAGACTAGTTTCAAAAATGAGAATTATTATTGAAAATATTTTTGCTATTCTTAAAAAATTTAAAATTATTACAGAAAAATATCGTAATCGAAGAAAAAGATTTGGTTTAAGATTTAATTTAATTGCCTCAATTTATAATTTACAATTATTATATTTAACATAAAATATTTATTTAAAATTAAATAATTTAAATAATAAATTAATTTTTCGTTGTGGAAAAATATTAAATTTTTAAATAAAAAACATAATTAATTAAAATTATATTTTTCTATTAGTATCTTTTTTACAAATATTTGCAATTTTTTAACAAGTAATGCAAGAAGTCTAATATTAGAATTCATAAGATTAATACTAAGATTGAAGATATTAATCACCAAATTGAAAATCTAGAAGATGAATTACGTTCAATTATTGAACAGCAAAAAGATAAAATTACTAATAAATTTAAATTTGCAAAATATAATGCGGAATTAGTTAAATTAAAAACAAATTATGTTTATGATGATAACCGCGAAGGAATAGATTAGGAGGCTTAGTGATGAAAAACGACGAGTACAAAATAAATAAAAAGAATAACACGGATATTAAACCAAAATTCAGTGATATTTTAAAAAACGAATTACGTGCCTTTTTTGTTGAAAAGCCATTTAATAAAGTAATCGCAATTGTTGGTTGTTTTATGACCTTTATTTATGGATTTTTCTATATTTGAGCCTTCTTTAATCCGTATCAAAATTTGCAAAGAATACCAATGGCAATTGTTAATCAAGATGCTAATGTTTGTATGATTTATAAAGATGATAAAAACTTGCCACCATCAGCTGATGGGACTGATTCATTATTAAATGCAGAAGGAATTTCATTTGATTATACTGTTAATAATCAAGCAGATTGTACTTCACAAGCAAAAATGGTTGGGAAAATAGGTTATTATACAAGTATTTCTGATGAAGCTGTAACAAAATTAAATTTTTACAATGCTGACACTAATCGTTTTACTTATGAATTAAAAGTTGGAAAAGTTGAAGGAGATTATGTTCGCTATTCAGGGCAAAATGTTAGTGAATTAGATAGTAAATATTGAGTTCAAATCCGAATTCCACAAGGATTTACACAATATTTAGCTTCATTAATTGCCAACATGAATAAAGCAAATTATGCTTGCTCTGATGGTTTTGATAGTAACAATGTTTGCAAAGACGGTGACCCAACACATGTTTTACCAGCAACAGAATTAAATGGTATTATTATTAAGGAATTACGTTGATTTGTTCAAAACAGAATTACTTTTTGAGGAACATTTCGCCAGAATTTTGCAAGTGGGATGATTAGTAATTTTTATGGAAATTTAACAAAAGCATTAAGTGCTCAAATTTTACCACAGTTAATGGCTACAACTTTGTTTACAATGTTTAGTTATTATCCACCAAATTCAACAAATCCTAATGATCGAACAATTCAAGAAGCTGATATTAATCGCTTTCTATTTGAATTCATTGATCCATCATTGGTTCCACCAATGGTTATTGCTGGACGCCCAGTTAAATTAAGTGATTATATCCCAGTCCAAAAAAGAGCAATTGCTTTAAAAAATATTTTAGATGTTGCAATTTCAGGAAACTATATTAGTTCAAAAATTGCTGATGAAATTTATCGCTTCTTAACGGGAATTCAACCAATTTCATTAATGCCAATTGTTAATGACTTATTTCAAATTAACAATCCAAAACCAAATTCGGCATTTGACATTGATCTTATAACCCATCAAGTTAAATTTAATCGTAAGGAAATGAATTATACTGAATTTTCAGCAGCATCAAAAAGCTTTACTGAAACAGGTTCTAATTTAATAAATATTTTTAAAATGCCATATACTTTAGTTGGAAAACAATATAGTCAATATGGAATTGGGTTAGGAGAAGCATTTATTTTAATTGCAACTTTCATTGGAATCTTTGCTTCAACAATTATTTATAATCGCCGGTCACGGACACCTAATACTAGATTTTATCAACATTATTTATCTAAAATGCTAATTTTACAAGTTAATATGTTTATTCAAGTCTAAATTTTATTATTAATGTTATTGCCAATTGGATTTTGACAGTTAGGATCAGCATTTTGGTTACTATATTTATTCTCACTTTATGTTGGGTTTATCTTTACCTTTATTGTTGGTGGGATATGGTTATCCATTCCTGATGAAGTTTCTTCACGGGTATTAAATATGGTTGTTCTAATGTTTAATTTTGCTTGTGGATGAATTTTATTCCCAGCATTTATGTCAAATTCATTCTACAATGCATTATCAAATATTATGCCACTCACTTATGCAATGCATAATATGGGAAATATTTTTTATGGAATTGCATCAGGGGCGGGACAATTATGATACTATCAAGCAGATATTATTAAAAACTGTTTAGTCTTATTAGCAATGGCTATTATTATGATTGTTATAACATTAGCGACATTACATGTTCGGTTCTTGCGTGCTCATTATGGAACACGTCGAATGAGTGTTATTTATAAAGCAATGACACAAGTTGAAAGTACAGCAGAGTATGCTCATAAAAGAAGTGTGTTATTGATTTTAACAAAAGAGCAGAAAAAAGAAATCAAGGCAAAAGTTAATGAAATATTGTTTACAAATATTAGTGAAAAATATTCTTATACAAAATTAAGTAAAAGACAAATTAAAAAAATGGAACGAAATTCAATTGATTAAGGAGGACCAATAAATGAAAAAATTATTATCATTACTAACAACTTTTTCATTGTCAGCAGCAGTTGGAGTTAATGTTGTTGGTTGCAAGACAAACAATCTTGGTGATTTTCCTGGTAATAATCAAGTTGCGAAGACAGCGGCACCAGCAGTTATCAATGCTGTTAATAACTTTTTAATGTATAATGTTTTATATATTAAAGGTACTTCTGCTGCTGACAGTAAGTTTTATTATAATTATCAAGATATTTTACAGAACCAATGAGAGCGTTATCCTTCGTTAGAGGATCCTTCATTAAATCCATGAATAAACAATGACCAAGGAACAACAGCCGTTAATTCACTAGCGGTGGTGTTATATACTGTTACTTTATTAGGAAATAGTAAGGATAAACCTTCGGGAGTTAATGGTACTGTTGCGAGAATTATGCCCAATAAAAACGGAACATTATTTCAGACCGCACAAAGTTTGGTGCCAACATCAGATTTTATTGATGATACAATAGACTTCTTGCATTACTTGTTAAAAAATTGCAAATATTTGTAAAAAAGATACTAATAGAAAAATATAATTTTAATTAATTATGTTTTTTATTTAAAAATTTAATATTTTTCCACAACGAAAAATTAATTTATTATTTAAATTATTTAATTTTAAATAAATATTTTATGTTAAATATAATAATTGTAAATTATAAATTGAGGCAATTAAATTAAATCTTAAACCAAATCTTTTTCTTCGATTACGATATTTTTCTGTAATAATTTTAAATTTTTTAAGAATAGCAAAAATATTTTCAATAATAATTCTCATTTTTGAAACTAGTCTATTATATTGCTTTTGTTCTTTGTTTAAAGGGTTTTTCTTTGTTTTCTTTGTAGGTATTAGAACATTATTGTGATTTTTTTGTATTCCTTGATAACCACTATCAACTATTAATTTGGTATTTTTTAAAATTGGGATTTTTGATTCTTTAAATAAAGCATAATCATGTTTTTTTCCGAGCGAAAAACTTGTTGCAATAATTTTTTTGGTTTCTTGTTCGATAATTACTTGTGTTTTGATCGTGTGTTTTTTCTTTTTACCAGAATAAGATTGTTTTTGTCTTTTTTTGGGCGTTGGATTGGAGTTTCGGTAGCATCAATAATAATAGTTTTATCATTAAAATAATCATTTATTAGTGCTTTTTTACCAGCAAGTTGTTGAAAATCAGAGTTTTTAATTAAAATATCTTCAATTCACTTAATATTACGATAACAATTAGCCTCACTAATATCAAAACTTTTACCAAGATGAAAATAAGTCTGATATTCTCGTCAATATAATAAAGTCATCAATAATCTATTTTCTAATGATAATTTATTAGTTTTACCACCTTTTTTAAATTTTTCTATTTCAGCAACTTTTAAAATATCTAACATTTTATTAAAAGTGGATTTTTTTATTCCTGTTAATCTTAACCATTCTCTATCATTAAGAGTATTAAATTTATTATTGTTCATATTTTTATGTCCTCATAAATTATATTTTATAATAATATTTTAATAAAAAAGGGTATCGCAAGAAGTCTAATGTATAAAAAAGCAAAAGTTAGTCCTGCTGCAAAAAAAATGTTGATGGGTTACTACCAAATTAGTGGCAAAGCAAAAATTCATGAGTATGGTTATTCAATGTTACCTAATTTAAGTGCTGTTGATTTTGGGTGACTTAAAAAAGATTTTTTCACAACCAATGATAGTGAAGCAGATATTACAAAAGTTGTTATTGCTGAATTAGATAAAGAAAGTAACATTAAAATTGATCCTGCTGAAGTTGAATTAGTTGTTAAAACAAGACCAAGTGGTGGAACTGCCGGTGGGAAATTAGTGGTTGGAACTTACGAACTTACTTTGGAAGCAAAAAAAACGCTAAAACAATTCAGGGATTAGGTAATTTTAAAGTTGATGTTGTTGATAAAGCTAACTTTAAGTTTAATTTAGAAACAATTCCAACAAAATATTTTTCAGTTGATTTAACTGTTGGTAACAAGGTTAGCGATTTAAAAGCAGCGGTTAAAAATTATGTTGAATCATTTGTTGCTCCAGCAGTTGATAAAACCGAAATTGAATATACTGTTGAAAATGAAACTGATGATACAAAAGCATTAACAGTAAAACCATATAAAGTTATTGTGTCAGCAAAAAGCGCGGCTACAACAGTGGATAAAAAATTAGAAATTATAGTTGGAGTTTTAAATAAACCAGTTGTTGACTTAGACTTAACAAAGTTTTCAAATAAAATTCCAGCACCATCATTTTTAAATAGTAATTATAAAGAAAATGACTTAGAAACAGCAGTTAAAGCAGCGGTTTTAAAATGAATGCCACGAGAATATTGCAATGGTGTTACTTTGAATACAACAATTGATGCACGACCAGCTGGTGGTAGTGCTGGTGGTAATTTAGTTGAAGGAAAGTATGCTGTAACAATCACGCCAATTGGTGGTAAAGTTACAGGAACTTATAAAATGAATATTCAAGTTATGAAATTTACAACTAATGAAACAATTGATATTTATTGAGCAGGAGTTGATATTCCAGTTGCCAACATTACGAATGGATAAAAAGTAAAATTAATTTTACTTTTTTTATTTTTAAAATATTTAAAGCGAAGATTGATATAATTAAAGTAGAATAAAAAGAGAGCAGTATAAGGGGAGTGTCATAATGTTTAAACTAATCGCTAATTATTTGCCAGCTGGTGACCAACCATTAGCAATTGAACAATTAACAACAAATTTATTTGCGAGTAAAAAACATCAAGTTTTACTGGGAGCGACTGGGACTGGAAAAACCTTTACGATGGCAAATGTTATTGAAAATTATCAAAAACCAACATTAGTAATGGCTCATAACAAAACATTGGCAATGCAATTATATGTTGAATTAAAAGAAATGTTTCCGGAAAATCGGGTGGAATATTTTGTTTCAAACTTTGACTTTTATCAACCAGAAGCATATGTTCCTAGCAAGGATTTATATGTTGACAAGGATGCTCGTCAAAATATGGAATTAGATATGATGCGTCTAAGTGCTTTTAATGCTTTAACAACGCGTAAGGATGTAATTGTTGTTGCTTCGGTTGCTGCAATTTATGGGGCCCAAGATCCCAACGAATATAAAAAATCTTTTTTTCAAGTTGATCGTAACCAGAAAATTAGTAAAAAAGCGTTAGCAAATTTTTTAGTATCTTCAGGATATGTCCGAAATGATATTGAATTAATTCCAGGTAGTTTCAGTGCAAAAGGAGATGTCATTAAAATTGTTCCGGGATGAAATATTAAAACTTTTATTCGGATTGATTTATTTGGTGATGAGATTGAAGACTTAGCATATATTGATGGGTTAACTGGTGATGTAACACAACGGTTATCAACCTTAACAATTTTCCCGGCACAAGATTATATTACTTCACCAGAACGATTAGCAGAAGCAATCAAACGGATTGAAGCAGAATTAAAAGTTCGCCTAGCAGAATTAGAACAGGAAGGAAAAATTGTTGAAACACAACGATTAAAACAACGGACAGAATATGATTTAGATTCGTTACGAGAAAGTGGAATTTGTTCTGGGATTGAAAATTACTCACGGCATTTAGATTTACGAAGTGAAGGGGAAGCTCCATATACTTTAATTGATTTTTTTGGTGATGATTTTTTAACAATTATTGATGAATCACATATGTCATTACCCCAAATTCGGGCAATGTATAATACTGATCGCAGTCGGAAAGAAACACTAGTTAATTATGGGTTTCGATTAAAAAGTGCGCTAGATAATCGCCCGCTAAATTTTGATGAATTTAATCAAAAATTAAAGAATGTTATTTATGTTTCGGCAACACCAAGTGATTATGAATTAGCATTAGTTAATCAAAAAGTAGTTGAACAAATTATTCGACCAACTGGTTTATTAGACCCAACTGTTGAGGTAAAAGGAACAGTTGGGCAAATCGATGATATTATTGCCCAAGTTAAAAGTCGCCGTGAAAAAAATGAACGGGTATTTATTACAACTTTAACAATTCGAATGTCAGAAGATTTAACAAGTTATTTACAAGAACAAAATGTTAAAGTTGCTTATTTACATAGTGAATTAAAAACATTAGAACGGAGTCAAATTTTATTAGACTTACGAAAGGGTGTTTATGATTGTATTGTTGGTGTTAACTTGATTCGGGAAGGAATTGATATCCCAGAAGTATCACTAATTTGTATTTTAGATGCTGATAAACAAGGTTTCTTACGTAATGAACGTAGTTTAATTCAAACAATTGGACGCGCAGCACGAAATGCTAGTGGGCATGTTATTTTATATGCAGATAATGTTTCTGATGCAATGGAAAAAGCAATGGCAGAAACAGCGCGTCGTCGTCGAATTCAAGACGAGTATAATCAAAAATATCATATTACACCAACGACAATTATTAAAAGCATTCGTGATTATACTAATATTAAACGTCAGGATGATAAATTACAAAAAATTAAAAATAAAAAATCAAAAGAATATAAAACAACAAAAGAAGCATTGCTTCACGATTTGCGAAAAGAAATGTATGAAGCCAGTGAGAAACTTGACTTTGAACGAGCAGCAGAATTACGCGATATTATTATTGAAATTGAGGCAGAATAAAAATTTGTGATAGTATTAAACTACGAGGAGGAACTTAGGGTGGAAAAGTTTATTGTAAAAGATATTGTTGATAGATTTGAATATGAAGTTTTAGCAGGAGCAAAAGGACTTAACCGTGAAGTTAAAGTTTATGGTCTTAATTGTCCGGGGTTAGAGTTAGCAGGATTTGATTTTGAAAAAAATAATAGTAACCGTCGGGTAGTTTTATTATCAAATAAAGAGCAATTATTTGTTAATACATTAACTGATGAGATAAAAAAAGAACGTTATGAATATATTTTAAATGAAAACATTCCAATGATTATTTTGACAGAAAAGTTTACGGATAAAGTATTATTAACAATTGCCGACAAGCATGATTGTCCGGTTGTTTTAGCAAAAAATATTACCACAAGTCGTTTGTATCAAGTTGTCCTAGAATTTTTTGATGAACACTTTGCTCCAATAGTGGAAGAACATGCGTCATTAATTAATATTTTTGGGAAAGGAATTTTATTAAAAGGAAAATCTGGCATCGGAAAATCTGAGATGACATTAGAATTAGTTAAAAAAAATCATTTATTTGTTGGTGATGATCGGATTATTATTCAACAACGAAATAATAAGTTGTATGGGCAATCACATGAAATGTTAAAAAATTTAATTGAGGTTCGTGGTTTAGGGATTTTAGATTTAAGCAAAATTTATGGCTTACAAGTTTTATTAGATGAAACAACAATTGATTTAGTAATTGAATTGATTCATCTTGAGGATGAGCAATATAAATCAATCGACCGTCTTGGCTCAGAATATAAATATATTAAAATTTTAGATACACAAGTTCCAATTGTAACAATTCCCGTTACGTATGGACGAAATGTTAGTGAATTAGTTGAAACAGCTGTTTCAAAATTAAAATTAGAAGCAGCTGGTATCTCTTCAATGAAAACATTACAAGATCGTTTTAAAAAATATTCAAAATAGAAAAAGGAGTAGGGCTGGTGAATTTAGGAACATGAATTGCCCATGATACGTATGGGAATTGATTTCGACCATATTGATTTTTAATTTTTTGTGGCTTTGCAATTACAATTATTTTGTTGTGAGTTAATTTTCGTAAACGCCATATTCCCACCCAAGGATTATATTTAGGAATCTTTGTTATTTCACCAATTGCTTTATTAGGAGCTAGTTTTTTTGGAAAATACGATGCTAAGAATCCAATTTTCTTTTTTACGTTATTTGCGTTTTGACAACCAGGAATGAGTATTCATGGTGGTTTAATTTTTGGTTTAATAACCGGGTGAATTTGATTTGGATTTGAATCACGGAAACATAATATTTCCATTTGAGTTTATGCTGATTTAATTGTTCCAAATATTTTATTAGCACAAGCAATTGGGCGTTGAGGTAATTTTTTTAATCATGAGTTATTGGGAGCAGCTGTTGCACGAGAGCAATTAATGTGACTACCAAGTTTTATTCGCGACAATTTGTTTAAATGATATGTTCCTGATCCAATCCCAAATAATTTTTACCCAACACAAGCGGTCGGAATTGGTGGTGGTCCTGTTGATCCAACTGATTTTAATAATGTGCAATATTTTCAACCAATTTTTTTATATGAATCATTTGCTAATATTTTATTATGAATTTTAATTGTGATTGCATTACCATTAATATTTCGTTATAGTTATTATTGACGGTTTAAAAAAGAAGAACCCGATTTTACGAAACTATCGTGAAAAGGGATTTGAGCAAAATGATATTATGATATTAAACCTGACCCAATGATAGTCAATAACCTATCACAGGAGGTAAATTTAAAAAAAGTTTATTTTAAAAATAAACATAAAATGACAAAAAAACAAGTAATGAAAACTTACTTTAAATATCACGGTGCACGTTTAAAACAAATTTTAAAAGCTGATAAACGAGAGTTAGAAAAAGTAGAAAATCCCCATCGATTAAAGATTTTCCGTTGTGGGATCCAAACAGGAATGTACCTTGCTGGTTATAATATTATTCGGATAATTTTAGAAACACAACGTGATGATCATGATTTATTTATTAAAAATATGCGGATCCTTGATTATGTTATTCTTAGTTTAATGATTGGGATTGGTTTAATTTTAATATTATTTGCACAGTGAATAGCTGTTATGAAATGAAGAAAAGGCGGATGATTGTATGAAAAACAATACTAATGAAATATATGATATATTAATCATTGGTGCAGGACCAGGGGGGATAACTGCTGCAATTTATGGGGCACGGGCAATGGCTAAGATTGCAATGATTGAAAAAGGGGCTCCAGGAGGAAAAATAACAAAAACCAGTGAAATTGAAAATTATCCGGGGTTTGATAGTATTCAAGGCCCAGATTTAGCATTAAAAATGTTTGAACAAACCCAAAAATTAAATATTCCCTATTTAGCAGAACGCGTAACAAATATTACTAAAAAAGATAATTTATTTGAATTAGATTTATTATCAGGTAAAAAATTATTTGCAAAAGTAGTAATTGTGGCAACTGGAACTGTTGAACGAAAATTGGGAATTCCTGGGGAAATTGAATTAAATAGTCGTGGTGTTTCGTACTGTGCTGTTTGTGATGGTGCTTTATATCGAGGAAAAGATGTCGTTGTTGTTGGTGGTGGTTATGCTGCAATTGAAGAAGCAATGTATTTAGCACGGTTTGTTAATAAAGTTTATTTGATTCATCGTCGTGACCAATTCCGTGCGGATATGAACATTGTTAATAAAGCAAAGGCTAACCCTAAAATTGATTTTATTGTTGATAGCATTGTAACAGAAATTAAAGATGTTGATGCAAATCGGGTAACAGCAATTGTTGTCAAAAATGTTAAAACTGATGAAATAACAGAATTAGAAGTTAGCGCAGTCTTTCCATATATTGGTGCAATTCCAATTAGTGATTTTGCAAAAAATTTAGATGTCTTAGATGAAAATGGATACTTTATTGTTGATAATAAATGTTTAACAAAAGTGCCGGGGTTATATGCAGCTGGTGATGTGACGAATACAACATTGCGTCAAATTGCAACAGCTGTTAGTGACGGGGCAAAAGCAGCGCAATTTGCCTTAGAATATCTTGATAATTGCTGTTAAAAGGAAAAATTTACGATAAGATATATATTAGATAAAGCACAAAAGAAAGTGAGAAAGTAGTTATTATGAATAAAAAAGAATTAAAAGATGTTCAAATTAATGGGAAAAAAGTTTTAGTTAGAGTTGATTTTAATGTGCCAATGAAAGATGGGCAAGTAACAAATGATAATCGAATCACAGCAGCATTACCAACAATTAAATATTTGCTAGAGCATCAGGCAAAAGTTATTTTATTTTCACATTTGGGAAAAGTAAAAACAGTAGCTGATTTAGAAAAATGTGACATGGCGCCGGTTGCTAAAGTTTTGGAACAAAAGTTAGGACGACCAGTTAAATTTGTTGATGCTTTTGAAGGAAAAGAATTAGAAGCAGCAATTAATGAAATGCAAGAACAAGATGTTATTTTATTTCAAAATACCAGATTTGCTGACATTCTTGATAAAGATGGGCAAGTTAGTGTTGATGATAATGGCAATGCAACTGCAAAACGTGAAAGTAAAAATGATACAGCATTAGGAAAATATTGAGCGAGTTTAGGTGATGTTTTTGTTAATGATGCTTTTGGAACAGCGCATCGTGCTCATGCTTCAAATGTCGGGATTGCTTCAAATATTAAGGAATCATGCTTAGGATTTCTAGTTGAAAAAGAAGTAAAAATGTTATCACAAGGAGTTGATAATTCAGTTAAACCATTTGTTGCAATTATTGGTGGGGCTAAAGTTTCAGATAAAATTGGTGTAATTGAACATTTATTAACAAAAGCGGATAAGATTTTAATTGGTGGGGGAATGGCATATACTTTTTTTGCCGCCCAAGGTCATAACATTGGAAATTCATTATTAGAAGCTGATAAAATTGATATTGCAAAAGAGTTTTTAGCAAAAGCTAATGGGAAAATTATTTTACCAATTGATGCGTTAGAAGCACCAGAATTTGCTGATGTTCCAGCAAAAGTTACTAACGGAGTTGAGATTGATGAAGGTTATATGGGCTTAGATATTGGGCCAAAAACAATTGAGTTGTTTAAAAAAGAGTTAGCTGGTGCTAAAACAGTTGCTTGAAACGGACCAATGGGAGTGTTCGAATTTAGTAACTATAGTATTGGAACAAAAGCTGTTTGTGAATCAATTGCCAAATTAAAAGATGCTTTTACCCTAATTGGTGGTGGTGATTCAGCGGCTGCTGCAATTCAGTTGGGTTATAAAGATAAATTCACCCATATTTCAACTGGTGGTGGGGCAAGCCTAGAATATATGGAAGGTAAACCGTTACCGGGAATTGAAGCTGTTCAAAATAAATAGGACATAAAAAACGACAACATTGTCGTTTTTTTCTTTGTTAAAGTTGTTGTTGTGTAATACAGTGAATGTTTCCACCACCCAATAAAATTTCATAAGCATAAATTATTTCAATCTTATGATGTGGGAAAGCAGTACTAATAATATCAATTGTTTGTTGATCGGTTGCTAAATTAAAGATTGGTAAAATGATTGCACCATTAGTGATGTAGAAATTAACATAACTACCAGCTAAGCGGGTATTTTCTAATCGTGCTTTAACATGTTCTTTGTCAACAATATCACTAGTATCTTCTCTTGTTGTATACATTGGTGTTGGAATTGGCAATTTAATTACTTTAATTTTACGACCCATTGCATCAGTTGTTGTTTCTAGCACTTTGAGGGCAGCAAGACTACGTTCATATTGGGGATCATTTTGATCATCAGTTCAGGCCAAGAGAACGGTTCCTGGTTTAACAACACAGCACATATTATCAATGTGGCCACTTGTTTCATCATTGAAAATTCCGTAGGGTAATCAAATTACTTTTTTAATATTTAAGTATTGTTTTAAAGCTGCTTCAATTTCTGCTTTTGATAAATCTGGATTACGATTAGGATTTAATAAACATTCTTCTGTCGTATATAAGGTTCCTTCACCATCAACATGAATACTACCTCCTTCTAAAACAAACGAAGTACGATAACGATCAATGCTTAAATAAGCACATACTTCAGCGGCAATTTTATCATCATTATCCCATGGAAAGTATAAGCCACCATTTAAACCTCCTCACGCATTAAAGACTCAATCAACGGCACGGACATTACCACTTTTGTTTTTTAAAAAGGCTGGACCAATATCACGCATTCAGGCATCGTCGTTTTCGAAGATTAAAATTTTAATGGTTGGATTCAATAATTTTTTGGCAATTTCTTTTGTTCGTGGCGAAGTAATCATTCTTACAGGCTCATATTTATTAATTGTATTAGCAACTTTTGCATATACAATTTGTGCGGGCTCAGCATTTTTTCGTCAATTATCAATTCGTTCCGGGAAAACCATTCAACAGCCTTGGTGTGGTTCGAATTCTCCGGGCATATAATATTCATCATCTTGCGGTATTGTTTTTAATAACTTATTCATGTTGTTGTGTTCCTCCTTTTTTATGTTTTCATTTGTTGTAACTAATTAAGATTTCTCCAACAATAATGACGATAATGCTCCCAACAATACAAAAGGTAACGTGTTGTCCGCCACTATTGAAAGCTCAGGTGTCATTCTTAACAATAATACTACCAAAAATAAACAAAATAACAGAAATAATAATAATGGTTGGAAGTAAAACAATAATTCATTGAACTCATAGGGGTCCTTTAATTTTAAATGACCGTTCAATATTAGGCTTGCTAAGCCGTAATTTAATATAGGCAGGAAAGATTAAAAAGTAAGGGGCTAAAAACATCAGCGATGAAAAAGCATATAAGGTTCAAAATAGGTTTGCAACATTTGGTGTTGCTGATAGCATTGCTCCGCCAATTAAAATAACAATAGTTGAAATAATACCGGTAATAATTGATGCTCATAATGGTGTATCATTTTTTAATTTAGAAGCAAAGATGCTTGGAAATTCACCGTCTTCAGCCGCCTCTTTAATTGCTAAGTTTGCGCCAGATGTTCAAGTAAGCATTGTTCCAAAGAAAGTAAACAAGATAAAAATAGCAACAATCATTGTGATTCATGGTGCTTTAAAAGCAGCACCAATTGATTGGATAATTCCATTTGCTTCATCAAGGTGGTTAACATTAACAATAATGTTAACAGCGGCGGTTCCAATTAAATAACAAATAATGATAATAATTCCACTAATTAAAATACTTTTTGGAATTGTTTTTTGGGGATTATCAATTTTATCAGTAGCATTACTTTGTAATTCAAAGCCAGAAAAATTATAAATAATAACTGGCAGAAAGATAACACCTGTTGATCAGGAAGGTAAAAAACCAAATTTTGCATCATTAATTAGAGTTGAAACTGGATGCCCATTTGCTAATCAGTAAATTGCACCCACAATTAAGGCAACAGTTACAATTAATTTTGCGACTGATGTTAAATTTGGAATTCATTTTAGTTTCTCTAATCGAATAAAATTTAATACGATTATAATTCAAGTTAGCAATAAGGCAATTCCAATTTGAATTCAAAAGTTTAGCGTATTATTAAAAAAGGCAAATGATAAGGTACTTGAAAAAGCTAAGTAAACAGATGACATTCATAGTCCAACGTTAATTCAATATAACCAATTTGTTCGTGCAGCTCATTTTCGTCCAAACGCTTTTTTCACTCAAACATACATTCCACCTTCAGCACCAAAGGTAGAACTTAATTCAGCACTAATAAAACCATAGGGAAGAAAATAAAAGATTGCGAGTAAAAATCAATAAATAATTGATGATCATCCAATTTTTGCAGCAGCAGCAAATGAGTCAAGGACAAAAATGGCACTAAAGGTAAAAAGGATAATATCAGTTATTTTTAATTTCTTTGTTTTCATAAAGATTATTCTTGATGATTAAAAGTATAACGTTGTTTTCACGGACACTGAATATTATCTAATCAACTAGTAATATCACCACTATGATAAATTTTTGTAGATTCTGTGGCAATATCGAGGCGTGGATAGATAAAGTAAACTAACAAGACCAGTTGGGCAGTTAAACGGTTTTCAGCTTGTTGAAAAACAATTGATTGAGTTCCATCAATAACTTCATCCATAACTTCAATGTTTCGTGAAGCTGGCAAACAGTGCATAAATCTTGCTTGTAATCCCGATTTTGCCATTAGGGCATTAGTAATTTGATAAGTTGGTTTAAAGGCTTTTACACGTTCGTCTGCTTCATCTTCTTGGTCAACTCATTATCATAAATCGGTATAAATAATATTGGCATCTTTAACATAATTTAAATCTTCCGTAATTAAAATACTACCGCTATTGTTTTCTTTAATGTTTGCTTTGGCAATATCAATTCACTCTGGTGGTGATTGATATTTTTTCGGGGCAATATAAACAAAGTTCATTCCCATTTTTGTCGTAATGTGCATTAACGAACTACAAACATTAGTTCGATCACCAATAAAAACAATTTTTAATTTGCTAAAGTCATTATTCAAATACAAGGTTGGGTCAGTGTGTTCTAAGATCGTAAATAAATCACATAAGGCTTGTGTCGAATGATTATAATCACTTAGGCCGTTAAAAACAGGAACATCAGCATTTTTGGCAATTGCCGTTACTGTTTCGTGTTTTCAAGCCCGAATTAAAATTCCATCAGTCATATGTGATAAAACTTTAATTGTGTCATAAAGAGACTCTTTTTGGCCAAGATGAATTTCTCTAGGTTTTAAATATTGTGTATGTCCGCCCAATAATGTCATTGCTGCTTCAAAAGAAACCCTTGTTCTTGTTGAAGGTTCTTCAAAAATCATTGCTAATGTTTTATTTTGTAATAAGGGTGGAATTGCACCATTATAACGAGCAGTTTTTAGTTTTTTCATTAGCGTTAATAAATCCAAGATTTCATTCTTACTAAAATCTTGTGTATCAATAAAATGTCGTAATTGATTCATTGTAATTCTCCTTTCTTTGCTTTTATTATATTTTTCTCGCAACATTTTACAAATTAAGATTCCAATTATTTTATAATTAATTAGGAAAAAATGGATTTTTTTTCGGAAATAAGTTAATATTAAGGCATAAAAAAGGACATTAAAGGATTTTAATCAGTAGCATTAACATTTTAATTATAAAATAATGGTTAAAATAAGGACCTATTGGAATGAAATCAGGTTATTTTGTTTTTTTAATTAAAATTGAGAGGTAATAGTATAATTAGATTGGATGAAATAGAATGGGATATTATTGGGCAGTTGCAAAAAGATAGTCGCATTTCAATACGCAAAATTAGTAAAACAATTAATATTTCTGAAAAAACAATTCGTATGCGAATTAATAAGCTAATGGGGCAAAATATTATTAAACCTATTTGTATTGTTAACCCAAATGCTTTTGGTTATGTTAATTTTGTTGATATTTTTTTTAAAATTGAGCATGATGTTGATATTAAAGTTTTACAAGAATGATTACATAATAAAATTTATGTTTCATACTCATCACGTCATTGACACGACCAAGACTTTGCAATTCAATGTTGGTTTCAGTCAGGAAAAGAAATGATTAATTTTATTAGTGAATTAGAGAGTTATCCTGGTGTTTTAGATGTTAAGTATTATTTAATAAGTGAGATTTTATGAGATTCTTATTCATGAAAACCAGAGGATAAGAATTATCGCTAATTAACATTGTGCAATAATTATGCGAACATTATTTTTTATGATAGAATAAAAATGATTATTTATAATTGTGTAGAATAGAGGAGATAGTTGCATGGCAGTTAGCGACCGTAATATTGTAAAAAAACATGGAAAAATAGCAGATAAGATTATAGCCTTAGATGGAGCAATGCAAGCATTGTCTGATGAAGCATTAAAAGCAAAAACAGCTGAATTTAAAGAGAAATTAGCACAAGGTGCAACATTAGATGACATTTTAGTTGAGGCCTTTGCGGTGGCACGGGAAGCAGCGCGTCGTATTTTAGGTTTGCATGCTTATCGTGTTCAATTAATTGGGGGAATTGTTCTACATGAAGGTGATGTTGCGGAAATGAAAACCGGGGAAGGGAAAACCTTAACTGCCTTAATGCCAACATATTTAAATGGTTTAACTGGGAAAGGAGTCCATGTTGTTACTGTTAATGAATATTTATCAAAACGGGATTCCGAGATTAATGGTCAAGTGTTTTCATTTTTAGGTTTAACAGTAGGGTTAAATACTCGTAGTGGAAATAAAGATGAAAAGAGAAAAGCCTATAGTTGTGATATTACTTATACAACTAACGCTGAATTAGGGTTTGATTATTTACGTGATAATATGGTTAAAAACTTTAGTGATAAAGTACAACACGGATTAAACTATGCTATTATTGATGAGGCTGATTCAATTTTAATTGACGAATCAAGAACACCATTAATTATTTCGGGAGGTCACCAAAATCGAATTCCACAATATCAAGCAACTGATCATTTTGCAAAATCATTGGCACGCAAAAATGATCTTGAAATTGATTTAGAAACAAAACAAGTGTATTTAACGCCAGAGGGAATTTCAAAAGCAGAAAAGATTTTTTCAATTAATTCATTATTTGATATTAAAAATACCGAATTATATCATTTAATTTTAAATGCTTTAAAAGCTAACTTTGTTTTTAAAAATGGAGTTGAGTATGTTGTTCAAAATAATGAAATTATTTTAATTGACCAGTTTACTGGACGGTTAATGCCTGGACGGGCATATAGTGATGGTTTACAACAATCATTACAAGCAAAAGAACATGTTGAAATTGAACAAGAAACAGTAACAATGGCAACAATCACTTATCAAAACTTTTTCTGTTTATATAATAAATTAAGTGGAATGACCGGAACGGCAAAAACAGAAGAAGAAGAGTTTGTTAAAATTTATAATATGCGAGTAATTCAGATTCCAACTAATCGCCCCTTAATTCGTCGTGATGAAGCAGACTATATGTTTGCAAATCGTGATGCAAAAATGCAAGCAATGATGAAAGAAATTCTGACTTTACATGAAAAAGGACAACCAATTCTAATTGGGACAACTTCGGTTGAATCATCAGAAATTGTTTCGCATTATTTACGAAATGCTAATTTAAAATTTGAAATGTTAAATGCTAAGAGCCATGAACGAGAAGCGGATATTATTGCGGAAGCTGGAGAAAAGGGGGTAATTACCTTAGCAACAAATATGGCTGGTCGGGGAACGGACATTAAATTAGGTGCAGGAGTAACAGAACTTGGTGGCTTGGCCGTGTTTGGTGTTGAACGAAATGAAGCTCGTCGGATTGATAATCAGTTACGAGGACGTTCAGGACGACAAGGTGATCCCGGATTTTCGCGTTTTTATGTTGCAATGGATGATGAGTTAATGATGCGTTTTGGTGGTGATTGCCTACGCCGCATTTTTGCAAGATTAGGATCAGACTTTATCCAATCACGAATGTTAACAAGAGCAATTTCAAATGCACAAAAAAAAGTTGAAGGAATGAATTTTGATCAACGAAAACACATTTTAGATTATGATAATGTTTTAGCACAACACCGTGAAGCAATGTATGCTCGTCGTGATCAAATCTTAACAGCTACTGATTTAAAACCAATTATTAAAAAGATGCAGTATTCAGCAGCATATGATTTAACAAAAATGTTTGGAAATCAATCACATGGTGAGTGATTTATTTATTATGATGAATTAATTAAAGGTGTTAATGATAAAGTTGTTGCAAATAATGTGTTAGATAAAACAGTAATGGAAAAAATGACGCGAGAGGAAGTTGCAAAATATCTTGCTGAAAAAATGAATGGCTTTTATCGGGCGCGAACAGAAGATGTTCCTGTTGATGTGATGAACCAAATTGAACGAAATGCGATTATTTCTTCGTTTGATGAATATTGAACAAAGCACATTGATCAAGCAAGTAAATTACGAAGTGGGATTTATTTACGTAGTTATGCCCAAACTAATCCGCTTCATGCTTATGTTGAAGAAGCGGCAAAATTATTTGAACATATGCAATTATCAATTGCCCATGAAGTTGTTATTAAATTAGCAAATGTTGTAATCCGAAAAGTTGAGGATGGGGGAATTGAACCAATACAAGATTCTGAACAAGAGGTTCGCGAATTTAAACAAAAAGGTTAATTGTCCAAACCACTATGCCAAGCTAGTGGTTTTTTCTGTACTATTAAACGAGAATTAAAAGAGGGATAAAAATGAGTTTTGCGTTAGAAGTTAAAGAGGAAATTGTTAAAAAAGAATTTGACCTAATTTGTCAAAAAGCTTTTCTATGTGGTTTTGTTAAATATAATATGACATTAAATATTAGTAACCATTATTTTAATTTTGAAGTTAGTTCAATTAGTAACGCAATTATTCGAACAATTTATATGTTTCTTAAAAACTTATACCACGTTGAAATTGACATTATTATTATGCAAACAACAAAATTAAAGAAACATAAAACGTTTATTCTGCGGATTAAAGAACGGGCAGCTGAAATTTTAAAAGACTTAAATATTTTTGACGCTGACACTAACGAAAAGATTATTACAATTCCAGTTGATTGAAGTGAACGTCAACAACGTGCTTATATTGCGGGGATTTTTGTTGCGTGTGGTAGTGTTAATTCCCCTGAAACAAGTAACTATCACTTAGAGGTACAGTTTATTGATGAAATTTCCGCACAAACTTTTCGTAAATTATTACATAAATTTCATTTTCCTTTTAAAATAATTATGCGACATGATAAATATGTTTGTTATCTTAAGAAATCAATTTTAGTTTCTGATTTTCTAAAATTAATTGATGCAATTAATAGTGTTTTAGTATTTGAAAATACCCGCATTTCGCGCGATATGGTAAACAGTATTAATCGGTTAAATAATGTTGAGATTTCAAATCAACAGAAGGCAATGAAAGCTGGAGAAGAACAGGCCGTTATGATTAATTATTTGTTGGATCATAATTTATTTGATGAACTAAATGATAATACTCGAAAAGTTGCATTATTACGGGTTGCTTATCCTGATGCATCATTACAAGACCTTTCACTATTATTAGAAAGTGAACATAATTTAGAAATTTCAAAGTCGGGAGTTAATCATTTGTTCCGTGAAATTAAGAAAAAATATTATGAAAACCAAAAATAAGATATGCTATAATTTACTTATCTTTTTTTATAAGATATGTTTATTGAAGGTTATGTATTTGAAAATGGAGGAAAAAAATTATGGGAAAAACGAAAAAATATGTTAAGTTCTTTGAATTTTTAACTGTTTTTTCAACGGCTGTTGGAATTACAATCGGAATTGGGATTTATTTAAAAAATGATACTTCTGAGGGCCATGTTTTATATTTTACTCAAAATCCATATTTAGCAATTGCCCTATGAATTTTAGTTGGAATTTTAGGAATTGCGATGATTATGGTTTTTATTGAAATTGCTTCCATTAACACAAAGAGTGGTAATGGAACATTAGCATCATGAGCCAATGTCTTAATTGGTCGTAAGGTTGGAAGTTTGTTTTCAATTTTTTATATATTTTTTTATTTTCCAATCTTACTAGGAATTTTTCCAATTTTTAGTATTAATGCAATGTTTGATGCGTTAGAAGTAACGAGTATTACGAAGGGAACACAAAATGCAATTGCAATTAGTGTGGGTAGTATTCTTTTAATTTTGTTTTACTTATTAAATATTTTTTTACGAAATGTTGGAAAATGAGTACAAACAATCGGGACTTTTGTTAAATTTATTCCACTAGTGGTAAGTTTAATTCTTGGATTTATTATTCCAATGAGTGGTAACGTGTTTGATACTTTTAAAGAATTAAAATTTGGGAATTTCTTTATGGGTCTTTTGCCGGTGTTATTTTCTTTTGATGGCTTTATTTATGCCGCCGGATTACAAAAAGAAGTTTCTAACAAAAATGTTGTCCCAAAAGCATTATTTGTGGCAATGGTTTTTATTACGGTTTTTTACTTGATTCAAGTTATTTCATTATTTTTAGGAACAAATGATGGAAGTGTTTTTAGTTTATTTAATAACATTATTAGTGGACCAATTGCTCGTATTTTAACTTGATTTATTGTTATTACCGCATTAATGAGTATTAACGGTTTAACATTTGTTTCACCAGCATTGGGACAAACTGTTCAAGATGAACGTCTTGTCTACATTGGTAAAAGAGAACTAAGTTATCAACAAATTGGTTTAATTCAAATGACAATTACAGTTAGTTTTAACTTAATTATTATGGAAACTAGTTTAGCAGTCAAAGATGATCCGCTTTATTTGTTAGATATCTCTTCAAATGCTGTTAGTTTTGTTGCTTTTATTTGTTATATTAGTTTAATTGTTGCAGTATGAGTAAATCGTTATACAAAGCGGGTTGAAGTAACAAAAGTAAAAGGAATGTATTACTATGCTGGTTTTGCGATCTTCTTGTTAGTAGTTTCAATTTGCTATATTATTTATAGTTTTGTTGCTTTTAAAAGTAATCACAATACCTTATATAGTTTAATAATTATTGTTGGAGGAAGTTTAATTTTGTGAGGAATTAATGAATTATTATTAAGCAAAACAGCGCCTCCAGTTCCATACCAAATAAAAACTCCAATGATTAATAAAATTAATCAATAGGGTTATAAGTTAAGATTTTATCAAGTTCATCAGTGTGGTGAACTTTTTTTCAGCCGCCCATCAAAATATAAACTTTAAAATTATGTTTTTTTAGCAAACGATATAAGTCAAGATGTGAATGACCTGCACTTGAAATAAAAAGGATTTTTTTATCTTTAATAACTTTTTTTGAATAAATTAAACGGAACAAATGATGAGGAATATTAATACTATTAGTAATATGACTTTCAAGTCATTCTTCTTTTGGGCGAACATCTATAATTAATCATTTTTCAGAATTATTAATTTTTGGTAATTTTTTAATTGATTTTGTATTGTATTTCATTTGAAATGCTGAAAAAAACATCTTTTCACCTCTTTGTAATATATTATAACATTAAGAAAGTTATTATTTTACTAGGAAATCTATAAAATTTAAGTATATAATTAAAATGTTATTATAGAAAAGAAACGAGGGAAAAAAATGCGAAAACCAATTATTATTGGAAACTGAAAAATGCATAAGACAACGAGTGAAACAATTGAATTTTTAAAACAAGTTGATGCTGCTTGTGCTAATCTGACATTAGAAGCAGGAGTAGCAGTACCATATGTTAATTTAGCTGTTGCAAAACAACATGCCAAAAATTTAATTATTGCGGCGCAAAACTGTCATTATGAAGATTTTGGGGCCTTTACTGGTGAAATTTCAGTTGATATGTTAGAAGATTTAAAAATAACACATATTATTATTGGGCATTCTGAGCGTCGTCAAATGTTTAATGAAACCGATGAAACTGTTAATTTAAAAGCAAAAAAATTATTAGCAAAGGGAATGATTCCAATTATTTGTTGTGGTGAAACATTACAACAATATGAAAATAATGAAACTCAACAAATTGTTGAAAATCAAATTGCAAAAGCTTTTCAGGGAATTGATTTGGAAGATGCAAAAACAGTTGTTATTGCTTATGAACCAATTTGAGCAATTGGAACTGGAAAAACAGCAACTGCTGAAATTGCTCAAAAAGTTTGTGCGATAATTCGTACTAAAATTGCTGCGCTTTATGATGAGGTAGTAGCAAGTGTAATTCGAATTCAATATGGTGGTAGTGTTAAACCAGATAATATTAAGGAATTATTAGCACAACCTGATATTGATGGTGCTTTAGTTGGGGGAGCTAGTTTAGAACCACAAACTTTCTTAGGATTAGTAAAATAAGGAGGAATAAAAAGGGACTGAATAATTTTTGCCAGTTCTTGTTTTTGAATCCGATGCGTTAAAATAAAAAAAGTTATATTTTAAAAATATAACTTTTATTTTGAAAAATGATTAATTAGATTCTAACTATTTTTAACTATAATTAAATTTATTAAAATTATAAGCTTTTAAAAATAGGAATAAGTTTGAGAAATTAAATAATTTCTCAAACTTATTCTATTGTTTTTTTGTATAATAGTAAAAATCTTGTTTTTTAGGAAGGCAATTTGGTAAAAGATGGTAAATTATGTTAAAAAACTATTAATTTGTTAAATGGAACTGTTCTTACTCTTAATGATGTTAATGTTTCAGTAAAACCAGATGAACATTCTGCTAATTATAGTAAAAGGGTTATAACTCTAGCTCTTAAGGCTGGATCACGCTTATTTGAAATTAGTGATGGTAAAGCAAAAAAAAATAACAAAGAAAGTAAATTATCTAGTATCAACTCAATTTGATATTGATTCTAATAATCACAATGCGTTGGAATAATA